>JAJAZN010000091.1 GCA_026785685.1 Thermoleophilia bacterium | reverse complement strand
CCCCGGGCAAACGTGGTCTGGGGGGGGCGGGCCGGCCCGCGGCCCGTGCGGGCCGAAGGACGTGACGACGCCGACGACGAGGGCCGGATGCTCGGCATGGAGCGCCTCCCAGCCCAGCCCGAACGAGTCTGCCCGTGCCGGAGGCGAGTTATGGATCACGATGTCGGCAGTCGCGACGAGTTGCGCGAGCGCAGCACAGCCGTCAGCCGTCTTCAGGTCGAGCACCACCGACCGCTTTCCCCGGTTGAGCGGGATGAAGAACCGTCCGATTCCCGGCGCGATCGGCATCACGCTGCGATACGCATCACCGCCAGGCGGCTCGACCTTGATCACGTCGGCGCCGAGCTCCGCGAGCAGCGAACCGGCGAGGGGTCCCGCGACATACTGCGCCACCTCGATCACGCGGATGCCCTCGAGCGGCAGGGTCATCGTAGGCCTAGACCTCTCCGTGCGATCACGAGCTGCTGCACCTCGGCCGTTCCACCGGCGATCGTGGAGCCGACCGAGGCGCGATAGAGCGCCGCCGCGCGCCCCTGGATCGCGGCTTCCGGTGACGCATCGCCAAGGCCTTCGAGTCCGAGGAGATCAACCGCCGCGTCGCCGATCGCCTGCGCGAGCCGCGCGCCGGAAAGCTTCGCCATCGCGGACGTAGCACTCCCGGGAAGCCCGCTGTCGAGCATGTCGGCCGCACGGAACGAAAGCAGCCGGGATGCGTGCAGCTCTCCCCGCAGGCGCGCGATTCGCTCCGAGGCGACGCGGTCGAGCCGATCGGTCTCGCGCAGCCTCGCATCCACCGCGTCGAGTACCCAGGCAAACCCACCGAGTTTCTCGGCCGTGACGCGCTCGAAGTCGAGCGTGTGCATGAGGATGTCCCAGCCGCCGTTCACCTCACCGACGAGGTTCGCGACGGGAATCTCCACTCCGTCGAGGAACGTCTCGCACAGGTAGCCTCCGCCGAGGGTCGGGAACGTCCGCACCTCGATTCCCTGCGTGTCGACCGGGCAGACGATCACGGAGATGCCGCGGTGCTTCGTGTCGGGATCGGTGCGCACGGCGAGGTAGATCCAGTCGGCGAGCTGGGCGCTCGACGTCCAGATCTTGTGTCCGTAGACGACGTACGTGTCGCCGCGCAGCTCGGCGCGGGTCGTGAGTGAGCCGAGATCGCTCCCTGCCCCCGGCTCGGAGAATCCCTGGCAGAAGACGAGCTCGCCGCGGGCGATCCCCGGCAGCAAACGCTCAACGAGCGCGGGCGAGCCGAACCGTTCGATCGCCGCACCGATCGTCTTGTACGAGAGGAGATAGGACGAGAGTGGCAGCCAGTGATAGCCGAACACCTCCTCGACCAACGTGGCCGTCAGTCGCGAGAGTCCGCGCCCACCGAGCTCGACGGGCCACGACATCCCGATCCACCCCGCCTCACCGAGCGCCCGGTTAACGGCGACGGAGTCACCGTCCGAGAGCATCCCCTGCCGCCACCACTCCGGGTCGCTCTCGAGAAGCGGCCTCAGGCCCGCGCAGAAGGCGGCGGCGTCTGCCCGGAGGGCGCTTTGCTCGGCTGTCGGTCGCAGGTGCAACGCGAAACGACCCTACCTGGGATGATCCCGGACATGGAGCACCGACACGTCTTCATCACCGTCGCGGACGGTACCCGGCTTGCCGCCCAGCTGTGGCTGCCCGACGTGCAACCGGCGCCCGTCGCGCTCGAGGCGCTGCCCTACCGCATGGACGACCTCACGGCGTCGTACACGGGCGAGTACGAGCGGCTGTGCCAGGAGGGCGGGCTCGCGGTGTGCCGCCTCGACATCCGCGGCACCGGCTCGTCGAGCGGCATCGCCACCGACGAGTACACCGCAGTGGAGCTCGACGACATCTGCCAGGTGATCGCCTGGCTCGCGGAGCAGGAGTGGTCGAACGGCCGCGTCGGCATGTACGGCACCTCGTGGTCAGGGTTCAACTCGCTCCAGGTCGCCTGCCTCAATCCGCCCGCGCTCGGCGCCATCGCCCCAATCTACGCGTCGGACGACCGCTATACGGACGACGTCCACTACATGGGCGGCGCCGTCAAGGCGCTCGACCTGATCGACTGGCCGCTCTACATGGTCAACATGAACGCGCTGCCCCCCGTTCCCGCCGTCTTCGGCGAGGGCTGGCGTGAGGAATGGGCGAAGCGGATCGACGGCGTCGAGCCGTGGCTCCTGAACTGGTTCGAGCAGCAAACAGACGGGCCGTACTGGCGGCACGGCTCGGTTCGCCCGGCGACGACGAGGATCCAGTGTCCGACGATGATCGTCGCCGGCTGGGCCGACGGATACACGAACATCGCCCTCCGTGGCTTTGAGGCGCTCACCTGTCCGAAGCGCGTCATCCTCGGCCCGTGGGGCCACGGCTCGACTGCGACGGCGCGCCCGGGCCCTCATATCGATCTGATCCCCGAGCTGATCCGCTGGTTCCGTCACCACCTCGCCGACGAGGAGAACGGCATCGACACCGAGCCACCGATCGCCGTGTTTGCCCGCCGCTCGACGCGGCCCGCTCCGGATTGCGCGGAGATGAACGGCGAGTGGCGCAGCGAGGCGACCTGGCCGGCGGAGCGGCTGCTGGAGCACGTCCTGCAGCCCGAGGGCGAAGGGCTCGAGACGATCCACGTACGCGGCGACGTCGGCCGCGCAGCCTGGATCTCGTGTGCCGGAGGCGGCCCGTGGGGGCTCCCGGCGGACCAGCGCTTCGACGACGCGCTCTCACTGACATACGACTGGGATCTCTCAGAGGCCGACCTCGACGTCATGGGCCACCCACGCGTGAAGCTCACGGTCACGTCCGAGGTGCCGGTTGCCTACCTCTCGGTGCGCCTCTGCGACGTGTTCCCCGACGGCGCGTCGGCCCTTGCCGGGCGAGCGCTTCTCAATCTCACCCATCGGAACGGCAGCACCAACCCGATCGCGCTCGAACCGGGTGTGCCAACCGAGGTCGAGATCGAGCTCGAGGCTACGTCCTGGATCTTCGAGGAAGGTCATCGCGTGCGGCTCGCGCTCTCCGGCGCCGACTGGCCGAACACGTGGCCGCCGCCAAGCGGGGCCCCCCTTCAGGTCGAACGAGGAAGCGTGGAGCTGACTCTTCCCGTTCTTTCGGGGCCGCCACCACTGCCCGCTCCGAGCCTGCCGCCGACGACCGGCAAGGACACCCACGCTCCGGCGAAGGACGTCGAGCAGCCGCCGACCGTATGGGTGATCGAAGAGGATCAGCTCAAGCACGAGACGCGTGCGGTCACGAGCTACGGCGCGATCTATGACGCGCCGTTTGGGGCGCATTGCGTGGAGGAGTACGAGGGAACGGTGGGCGTGTCACTCGATGATCCTGCTCGCGCCTTCGCGAAAGCGACGACCGTCTATCACATCACCTGGCCCGAAGCAGACGTGCGCACGGTGGCGCGGCTCGACATGACCTCGGACGCCGAGGCCTACCACGTCGTGATCGACCTCGTCGCCGAGGAGGTCACACCGGTGCCGGGTGTGGAACCGTTCCGTCGGGAGCAGCGCTTCGAGCGGAGCTTTCCCCGTCATCTGGCCTGATCCTGGTGGCGAGGGCCACGGTGGAAAAGCGTACCGAGACCCTCCCCACCTGATTCTTCTGCAGTGGCCCGCCCGCGGGCCGGGAGAGCAGGAGCGCGTCGAGGGGCCGGTGGCCGGCCTTGGCTTCAGCCACCCGCCACCGCCCACACCGGAACCCCGGCATGTCGAGGCTCGGCGAAAACGACGAAACCTTGACGACCGGCGAAAGCCGGCCACCCACACCAACGAACCGCGATCCGGTGCCCGCTCGGCGGCCTTCCGTGTAGTTGCTCTTCCTTCAGGGATTTTTCCCTTCCCCAAGAGGAAAGGCTCGGCGATGAGTGTGGTGGCTCGCGGTACGCTCTCTTCCATCGCAAGCCACCACACGAAATCGCCGAACTTCAGCCGGTCGCCGGGCTCACTCCAGGCTCCCACGTGACGTCGGAGAGCCGCGCGAGCGCGAGCAGCAGCGCCTGCGTCCCCATGCGGCCCCCACCCTGCGCGCGCAGCGCGAGGTACAACTCGTGCGCAAGGGCGAGACCCGGGAGCGCGAGGTTCATCCGCCGCGCCTCGCCGAGCGCGATTTCCATGTCCTTGATGAAGTGCTCGACGAAGAATCCCGGCTCGAAGTCGCCCTTCAGGATCCTTGGCGCGTAGTTCGTCAACGACCAGGATCCCGCAGCCCCACCGGAGACCGCCTCGAGGACTGTCTCGAGATCGAGCCCCGCCTTGTACGCGTACAGCAGCGCCTCGCAGACGCCGATCATCAGGGTCGCGATCAGAACCTGGTTGACCATCTTTGCGTGCTGACCCGCTCCGGCGTCGCCCTGGCGGACGATCGTCTTGCCCATGATCTCGAACAGCGGCCGCACTCGCTCGATCGCGGCGGCGTCACCGCCGACCATGATCGAAAGCGTCGCGTTGCGGGCGCCGACATCGCCTCCGGAGACAGGTGCATCGATCGACTCGAGGCCTCGCGCGAGGGCCGCGGCGCGAATCTCCTGCGCGAGCGTCGGTTCGCTCGTCGTCATGTCGACGAGAATCGACCCTGCCTGCGCGCCCACGAGGGT
>JAJAZN010000090.1 GCA_026785685.1 Thermoleophilia bacterium | reverse complement strand
CGTCCGGGGGGGGGGGCCCCCGCCCCCGGGGCGCCGGGCTCCCGCCCCCCCCCCGGGGGGCCCCCGGCGCCCGCCGGTGGCCGGGGTTGCGTCTCGCTCACAGGAGCACCTCATGGGGATCGAAGCGCTCGCGCACGCGCTCCTCGAGCGCGCGAACAGCCGCGGGGGTTTCGGTCTCCGTCGCCGTCGGGAGAAACGCGATTCCGGCCGCGGGACGAACGAGGGCTGCGGCGTGAGTCGCGAGGAATGCTCCCAGCTCTCCCGGCGCGAACCAGGACCGGCCCAGGCATCCCGCCTGCTGCTCCCGCGACGCGACCCAGATAGACGCATCGACCCCGGCACCGCCGACGAGGGCCTTCGTCGACTCGACCTGTGCGGCGACGGCAGCCGCGCCGCCCTCGAAGAGAACCGCAACACGACCCGGATGCAGGACGTCGACCGCGCTCGGCACGAGCTGCGATCCCAGCAGCGCGGCGGAAATGGACGCTGCGTCCGTCGTCTCGACGACCACCGTTGCGGCCGCGATGGGAGCGGGGTGGAGGCGGAGGCTGACGCGGCCGATGAACGCCAGCCGACCGTGCGAGCCGCAGACGAGCTTGCCGAGGTCGTAGCCGGCAACGTTCTTCACGACCTTGCCGCCGGCGTTCACGATCGTGCCGTCGGCAAGAACGAGTGTGACGCCGAGGACGAGGTCGCGCGGTGAGCCGAAGCGGTGGCGTAGCGGGCCCGAGAGGTTGGCGGCGAGGCAGGCGCCGATCGTCGGAGCGCCCGGCGGGTCGAGCGAGAGGCGCTGACCCGACGGAGCGAGCGCAGCCGCAAGAGCCGAAAGTCGGATCCCGGCCTCGACCGTGCATGTGAGATCGCCGGCCTCGTGCTCGAGGACAGCGCTCATCCCGCCGGCGTCGAGGTCGCTGCCGATCCGCACTCTGCTGCCGGCCGCCGAGGCACCCCGCAACAACTCAGAAGCTTCCTCGAGGCTAGAAACGCTCGGCAAGGCCGATCAGCTCCAGCGGGTGTTGACGGTACGGTCCGGGCACCTCGCCGCAGAGTCTCGGCGTGGGGATCACCTTGCCGGGGTTCGCGATCCCGTCCGGGTCGAACGCGCGGCGGAGCCGCTCGAAGGCTTCGAGATCGCGTTCGGAGAACATCTTCGGCATCGAGCACGCCTTGTCGACGCCGACACCGTGCTCGCCCGTGAGCGAGCCGCCCGCGTCGAGGCATGCTCCAAGGATCGCCTCGGCGAGGATCTTCGCGGCCTCCGTCTCGCCTTTCGCGGCGTCGTAGAGTACGAGCGGGTGCAGGTTGCCGTCACCTGCATGGAAGACGTTCCCGACCAGGAGGCCGTGCTCGCGCGAGAGCTCGCCGATGCGCCGCAGCACCGCCGGCAGCTTCGTGCGGGGGACGACGCCGTCCTGCACGTAGTAGTCGGGGGACATCCTGCCCATCGCCGGGAACGCGCCCTTGCGACCCAGCCAGAGCAGGGCGCGCTCGGCGTCGTCGCGCGCGACGCGCACCTCGAAGGCTCCATATGCACTACAGATCCGGTCGACCGCAGCCGTGTCCTCTTCCACCTGGACGGTGATGCCGTCGAGCTCGACGAGGAGGAGCGCCTCGGCTCCTTCGGGATAGTTGGGGTGGTAGGCCTGCTCTGCCGCCACGATCGTCAGCCTGTCCATCATCTCGATCGCTGCCGGCAGGATTCCTGCCGAGACGATCGCGGAGACCGCCTCTCCGGCCTCGTCGATCGAGGGAAATGCGGCGAGCTGGGTCGTCACCGCCTCCGGCTTGCGCAGGACGCGAAGCGTGATCTCGGTCGCGATCCCGAGCGTTCCCTCGGAACCGATGAACGCGCCCATCAGGTCGAGGCCGTCCGGATCGAGCGCCTTGCCACCGAGCTCGACGATCTCGCCGTCGGGAAGCACGACGGTGAGGCCCGTGACGTGGTTCACCGTGAAGCCGTTCTTGAGGCAGTGCGCGCCGCCCGAGTTCTCTGCCACGTTGCCACCGATCGTGCACACCTGCTGGCTCGACGGGTCGGGCGCGTAGAAGAACCCGGCGGCCGCAACGGCCTTGCTCACATCGAGATTCGTCACGCCGGGCTCGACGACGATGCGCTGTGACGCAAGATCGATCTCGAGAATCCGTTTCATCCGGGCGAGCGAGATGACGATGCCGTCGGCGACGGGAAGTGCGCCGCCCGAGAGGCCGGTGCCGGCGCCGCGGGCGACGAACGGGACGCGCTCGCGGGCGCAGATCTGCACGATTCTCTGCACCTCTGCAGTCGAGCCTGCGAGGACGACGAGCTCGGGCATCGCACGCCAGCCGGTGAGGCCGTCGCAGTCGTACGTGCGGAGCTGCTCGGGCTCGCTGATCAGATGGTCGGCGCCGACAGCAGCCTCGAGGTCGGCACGAAAGGCGGCGGAAAGCGGCATTCCCTGAGTCTACTCAGCACCGAAAACGGCGTTGAATCAATGATCGATTATCGCGGGTTCGGCCTGCGCGGCCGCGGGCGGTCGCGTAGGATCGACCACATGATTCCTATCGAGCGTCCCGGAAAGATCATCTGCGTCGGTCTCAACTACAAGGACCACGCCGAGGAGCAGGGAGTCGACCTCCCCAAGGCTCCTCTCTTCTTCGCCAAGTACACGACGTCGCTCATTGGCCCCGGCGATGCCATCGTGATCCCGTCGGTCGTCGAGCAGTGCGACTACGAGGCCGAGCTCGGTGTCGTGATCGGCCAGACGGTCAAGAATGTCTCGAAGGAGAACGCCTTTGAGGCCGTGCGCGGCTATCTCGTTGCGAACGACGTCTCGGCCCGTGATCTGCAGTTTGCAGACGGTCAGTGGACTCGCGGCAAATCCCCCGACACGTTCTGCCCGGTCGGCCCACTCGTTCCGGCCGCGGAGGTACCCGACCCGCACGCGCTGCGGATCCGCGCCATCGTCTCGGGCGAGACGCTCCAGGACTCGACCACGGCGAACCTCATCTTCGGGATCGACGAGATCATCAGCTACGCCTCACGCACCTCGACGCTCGAGGCCGGCGACCTGATCCTTACGGGCACGCCTGCGGGTGTCGGCGTCTTCCGCGATCCGAAGCGGCTGCTGCAGCCCGGCGACACGGTCACGATTCAGATCGACGGTGTCGGCGAGATCACCAATCCGGTGATCGCCGGCTAAACGCGGTGGTCTGATGGCGGTCATCTCGCGCACCGTCCTCCGGGAGCAGGTCAAGGACGTCTTGTTGCAGCGGATCGCGAGCGGTGAGCTCGAGCCCGGCGAACGCCTCGTCGAGACACGGATCGCGCAGGAGCTCGGCACGAGCCAGGCGCCCGTGCGTGAGGCCCTCCGTGATCTCGAGCTGCTTCGACTCGTCGAGTCGGAGCCGTTCCGAGGCTCGCGCGTCCGCACGTTCGGCGAGGAGGAGATGACCGAGATCTATCCGGTGCGCGCTTCGCTCGAGGAGCTCGCGGCGCGTCTCGCAACCGCCAACCTCGACGGCGACGTCAAGGCCCTCGAGGTCGAGCTCGAAGCGATGAAGAAGGCGGTCAAGCGGGACGACACGAAGTCGCTCGTGGAGCACGACGTCGCCTTCCATCGGCTGATCGTCGAGGCGGCAGGGAACTCGGTGCTGCAGCAGTGCTGGGAGTCGCTCGGGGTCGAGAGTCGGATCACGATCTCGCTCTACGGTACCTACATGGATCCGACGTTGGCCGCCGGTCGCCACGTCAAGCTGATCGACGACATCCGCTCGGGGAACGCTGCCGCTGCCGGGCGCGAGGGGCGCAAGCATGTCGAGGTTTCCGCTCGGCTGATGCGCAGTCATTTCGACGCTGCCAGGCAATGACCGTCGTTCTCGCAGTGACGTGGGTTGCGAAGGACGGTGAGAGCGATGGCGTGGCCGATCTGCTGCGCAAGCTGATGCCGCTCTCGCGGGCCGAGCCGGGATGCCTGCAGTACGACGCGCATCGCGACCTGGACGACCCGAACACGTTCTTCCTGTTCGAGCGCTATGTCGACCAGGAGGCGTTCGAGGCTCACGGGGCGAGTTCCCACTTTCGCGAGCTCGTGCTCGAGCAGGCACTGCCGCTCCTCGCCTCCCGGCAGCGGCATCTGTTGACGCCGCTCGTCTAGTGGGGCTTGCTGCAACGTGAGACCCGGAATGATCGTTGCAGCGAGCCCCACTGTGATGCTCGCTGGCAAGCGGCCCTTCCCGAGCCGGGGTTTTTTGGGTGCAGCGCCTCCTCAGGGGCCGCGCGCATGACGAACCGCGCGACCGCGACGCTCATCGCGCTCTTCCTCGCGGCTCTGACGTTGCGACCGCAGATCGTGGGCGTCGGGCCGCTGATCCCGTCGATCCAGGATGCATTCGGGACGTCACATGCCGTTGTCGGCCTCCTCGGGACGATCCCGGTGCTCTGCATGGGGCTGTTCGCCCCGGTGGCCGCCTACCTCGCCGCGAAGATCGGGACGCGGCGGGCAATGACGATCGGCCTCGCCCTGATCGGGGTCTTCGGGATTCTCCGGGCGACGATGCCGTCCGCCTGGCTCGTCGTCCTGCTCACATGGCCGGTCGGAATCGGGATGGGCCTCGGGAACGCTCTGGCGCCGATCTCCGTCAAGGAGCACTTCGAGAAGCGGCCCGCCACGGGTACCGGCGTGTACACGACCGGGATCCAGATCGGCTCGACGAGTGCGGCGGCGCTCGCAGTGCCCCTGGCAGCATGGTTCGGCGGGTGGCGTGGCGCGCTGATCGCGATCTCGTGCGTTGCGCTGCTCTCCCTCGTCGCCTGGGTCTTCCTGACGCGGGGTGAGGAGCCCCATGCCCCGCCGGCTGCGACCGTGCCCCGGCTGCCGTGGCGCAGTGGTACGGCGTGGCTCCTCGTTGCGATCTTCGCGTTGATGGGATCCGCGTACTACGGCCTCAATGCATGGCTCCCGGATGCGTATGCCGAGCGCGGCTGGAGCGCGGGGGAGGCCGGAATCCTCCTCGCGATGATGAACCTGACGGCGATTCCCTCGTCATTTCTCATCCCCTGGTTCTCCGATCGGACGGGTCGCCGGAGCCCGTTCCTCCTCGGCCTGAGCGGATTCTTCATCACCGGCTCGGTGATTCTCGTCGCGGCTCCGGGTGCCGCGTACGTGGGCGCGCTGCTCGCCGGGATCGCCCAGGGTGGTCTCTTCGCTCTCGTGATGACGTTGCCGCTCGACTTCGAGCGAACGTCGGCGAAGGTGGGGGCCCTTGTCGCGATGATGCTCGGTCTCGGCTACACGATCGCGGCAATGTCGCCGTTCATCCTGGGAGCGATCCGCGACGTCACGGGATCGTTCGACGCTGTGCTCTGGGTCGCTTCAGCGTTCCTGATGGCGCAGTTCTTTGCCCTCTTGGCGCTGACGCGCCGACACCCGTCAGCCACACCGGTCTGAGAGATGGGACGCCGACCGGTGGCCGGCTCTGGAGCTCGAATCAGAATGAGACTTGTGCTACCGAAACGCGCTGGGCGGCACGCTGCTTCGTCCTCGGTCGCCCAGATATGTCCCATATCTGCGGCTCCCTGCGTCCTCGAATCGCACTCGCCCATCACGCCCCGGCGACGAAGCGTCATTCTGATTCGAGCTCTTAGCCGGTCGCCAGGGTGCGCCGGAAGTGCGCAACCGTTGCGGCGACGCCGTCGGCGAGCGAGGTACGCGGGAACGGCCCTACCTCGCGATCGAAGCCGACGGCCTCCATCGCAGGCGGGAATGGAAGCCTGTCTCCATCCCACGTAATCTCGGCCCCCGGAACCTCCGACTGGATGGCCGCAGCGACGTCGGCCACATCGGCAAGGGCGCCCGGCGTGTTGTAGACCCCGGTCGTCCCGTCCGTCGAGTGCGCAGCCATGAGACACGCTCGCGCGATGTCGGGGACGAAGTCGTAGACCGCGTTACCCGAGAAGCCGATGTGGAACGGCTCACCGCGGACAGCGGCGAGCATCGCCATCGTCGGGCCCGAGGTCATCCCCTGGTCGCGGCCGGGGCCGTAGACGACGTACGGCCGCAGTCCGATCGACGGAACGGAAGACTCAGCGCGGTAGACCCGGGCAACGCCCTCGTCGGCCAGCTTCGAGACGCCGTACAACGTCGCAGGTCGGGTGCCGCCCGACTCGGGTGCCGGAGAGGGGTCCGACGGGTTGTAGACGGCGGCGGAGCTCGCGTACGCCACCGTGGGAATCCGCTCGAGCCGACGCGAGACGGCGTCGAACACGTTGACGGTTCCCGCGACGTTGACGCGCATCCCGAGTGGGGGATTGGCCCGGACAAAGGGCACCTGCAGCGCGGCGAGGTGGACAACGCGCGTGATCTCGTGCTCGTCGAGCGCCCGCTCGACAGCGGCGAGATCCGTGATGTCCCCTTTCACGAGCGCGACCGACGATTTGTCGTCGCCGAGCACGAGCTCGAGTCGCGCGCGGTTCTCGCCCAGATCGAAGCCGACCACCTCGTCGCCGTCGTCGAGGACGCACTTCGCTACCCAGGCGCCGAGGCAGCCAAGAGCTCCGGTAACCAGGACTCGTTCAGCCAAGGGGTGCGTCCTGGTAGACCGTGACCGTCTCCGTGTAGAACTCCATCGCCGCGCGGCCCTGCTCGTGCGGACCGAAGGACGAGCTCTTGAGCCCGCCGAAGGGGACGTGAACGTCGGCGCCGGCTGTCTGGGAGTTGATGTGAAGGATGCCGGCCTGGAGCTCGTTCGCGAACCGCTGGGTCGCGTGCAGATCGCGCGTGAAGATGGCGGCGGAGAGGCCGAACTCGACCGCGTTCGCACGCGCGAGCGCCTCGTCGAGCGTCGAGAAGCGGTAGAGCGAGGCGACAGGCCCGAAGACCTCCTCGCACGAGAGGAACGCATCGTCGGCGACGTTCTCGAACACCGTGGGCGCGATCAGGTAGCCCGTGTCATCCGCGCGGATGCCTCCGGCCGCTACGGTGCCGCCTTCCGACTTGCCGCGCTCGATGGCGGCCATGATCTCCTCGAACGGCTTGGCCGCGACGACAGGCCCGACCTCGGTCGCGGGATCGGCCGGGTCTCCCACCTTTGCAGCGGCGATTCGGGCGAGGAGCTTCTCCCGGAAGGAGTCGTAGACAGTGTCCTGCACGAGGATTCGGCGCGTGGCCGTGCACTTCTGGCCGGCCGACCAGAAGGCCCCCGCGAACGCCGCCTCGGCTGCACGGTCGAGCTCTGCGTCCGCCATCACGATGAACGGGTTGTGGCCGCCGAGCTCGAGCTGGACGCGGCAGCTGCGTGCCGTTGCCTCGTTCCGCACCGCATGCCCGACGGCGACCGAGCCGGTGAACGAGAGCGCGCGTACGTGCCGATTCGAGACGAGCTCTGCTCCCACCTTCGACCCTGAGCCCGTGACGACGTTGAGCACTCCGGCCGGAAGGCCGGCCTCGGCGAAGCACTCCGCGATATGGAGGCCTGTCCGCGGCGCTTCGTAGCCGAGCTTGAGGACGACCGTGTTTCCGTAGATGAGCGCCGGCGCGAGCTTCCAGACGGGGATCGCGACGGGGAAGTTCCACGGCGTGATCAGCCCGACGACGCCGAGCGGACGCCGTCGCGTGTAGAGCGTCTGGTTTCCGACCGACGGCTCGTACACCTCGCCCGCCGGTCGATACGCCTCGCCGGCCGAGTAGCGGAGAATCGCCGCGGCCCGCGCCGACTCCATGCGAGCCTCCCGCAGCGGCTTTCCCATCTCTGCAGTCATGTCCTGTGCGATCTGCTCCACCCGCGCCTCGATCGCATCGGCGGCCTTGAAGAAGAAGGCGGCCCTCGCAGGGGCGGGAAGCGCCGACCAGGAGGGGAAGGCTTCGACCGCTGCCTCGATGGCGGCGATCGCATCGTTCGCGGTCGAAGCGGCGTAGACACCGGTGACCTCATCGGGCCGCCACGGGTTGCGCTTCTCGTAGGTCTCGCCGGATTCGCTCTCGCTCCACTCTCCCCCGACGAAGTTGCGGGCTGTCGTGGCGGACACCGTCTCGGTCATGACTGGTTCGTCCTTTCGAGTACGTCAGCGGCGCGCACGACGGGGTTCGTCAGCGTGCCGATCTCGGGTACGTGGATCTCGACCACGTGCCCGGGGAGGAGGGTGAAGTCGTCGGGCGGCACGAGGCCCGTGCCGGTCAGCAGCACGCTTCCCGACGGCACCGGGTTGTCGCGCACGAGCCAGCTCACGAGGTCGGGGAAGTTGCGCTTCATGTTCGCGGTCGACGTCGATCCTTCGAACAGCACCGTGCCGTGCGCGTCGAGGATCGTCATCTCGATCGCGAGCGGCGCGTCCCAGTCCTCCGGGACGTAGACGGCCGGGCCGAGAGCGCACGCAGCAGCAAAAACTTTGGCCTGGGGGAGATAGAGCGGGTTCGCCGCTTCGATGTCGCGGGAGGAGACATCGTTCCCGATCGTGTAGCCGACGATCGAGCGGTCGTCACCGAGGACGACGCCGATCTCGGGCTCGGGCACGTTCCACGTCGCGTCCGAGCGGATCGCGATCGGCTCGTTCGGGCCGACGGTGCGGCGACACTGTGCGTCCTTGAGGAAGAGCTCGGGCCGGTCGGCGTCGTAGACCAGGGCATAGACGTCGCTGCCGGACTCCTCGATCCGCGCGTCGCGGCTGCGCTCGTAGGTGACGCCGGAGCACCACACCTCGGGCGGGTCGACGGGGCGGAGGAGCGTCGCCGGCGCCTCGAGCGTGAGGGCGCGCTCGTCGGCGACGAACGCGCGCGAACCGTGTGTTGATTCAACACAAAGTCGACCCTCGCTGCGGGTGACGAAGCCGCCGCGGATCACGCCGTCGCCGGAATCGAAGCGAACGCGCCGCATCAGGCGATCTGCTCTGCCGACGGCGACCCCATTCGAAGCGTAAACCCGTAGGGGAGATGGCGGAGCCTCTCCCGGGAACGGCCACGGAGACCCGATGCCTCGGGGGCAAGCAAGCGTGACGGTGTGAAGGGCCGCACTAGTAGACCGCCCGTCCGCCGGAGATGTCGTACGTCGCCCCCGTGGAGAACGAGCACTCCTCGCTTGCGAGCCAGCAGATCAGGGCGGCGACCTCCTCGGCCTTGCCCATCCTGCCCATCGGAATCTTCTCGACCATGTAGTCGATGTGCTCCTGCGACATGTCTCCGAGCATGGCCGTTTCGATCACTGCGGGTGCGATGCAGTTGACGGAGACGCCCGTCCGCGCGAGATCCTTACCGACCGCCTTCGTGAGGGCGATCACCGCAGCCTTCGACGCGGAGTACGCGGTGGCCATCGGGTTGCCTTCCTTGCCGGCGATCGAGGCGACGTTGACGATCCGGCCGTAACCGCGCTCGACCATGCCGGCCGTGACGGCCCGGTTGCACCAGAAGACGCCGTCGGTGTTGATCGCCATCACGCGCCTCCATTCCTCGTCACTCACGTCCTTCGTGCGGAGCGAGTTCCCGGAGACGCCGGCAGAGCAGACGAGGATGTCGATGGGACCGAGCTCGGCGGTTGCTCGTGCAACTGCTGCCTCGACGTCAGCGGAGGCAGAGACGTCTCCAGAGAGGGTGAGCACACCCTCGGTGGTAGGGGCGTGGAGGTCGAACGCGGCCACCTTTGCGCCGTCGGCGAGGAGGCGGCTGACGGTCGCAGCCCCGATGCCGCTCGCGGCGCCGGTGACGAACGCCACGCGGCCAAAGAATCGATGATCGTTTGTCATAGGCCTTAGCCTATAAAGTTTCGGGAGATGAGTTTCGACCCAACCGTCGACTACCCGCTCGGGTCCCGGCGTCCCGACCTCGTCGAGACCCCTTCCGGGCTTGCGCTCGACGATGTCACGCTCGAGGCTGCGCGTGCCGGCACGCTCGTCGCCTCCGACGTCCGGGCGACACATGCGACGCTCCGACGGCAGGCGGAGGTGGCCCGGGCGACGGGACGGATGCAGCTGGCCGACAACCTCGACCGCGCAGCGGAGCTCGCTCGCGTCCCGGATGAGGAATTGTTGGAGATCTACACGGCGTTGCGGCCGGGACGGTCGACCGCAATGGAGCTCGAGGAATGGGCGCGACAGCTGGAGGGGTGGGAGGCACCGCTGACGGCTGCGTTCGTCCGCGAGGCCACCGCGGCGTACATCGAACGGGGGCTCGTCTGTGCCTGAGGCCTCGCACCCTGGCACGTCGGCTCGCTTCGCATCCCGTGCGGAGAAGGAGCTCCGCCGCGAGATGCTCGTGACGCCACTTCCCGAGCTCGGACTCGTCGCCGCGAACGGCCCGAACGATCCGGATCCCGAGCTCGTTGTCGAGAACGGTGTCGTCGTGCGCATGGACGGCCGTCCTGCGACCGAGTTCGACGTCATCGATCGCTTCCTCGTGGCGCACGGACTCGATCTCGACGTGGCCGTCGAGGCGATGGCCCTCTCTGATCTCGACGTCGCACGCAAGCTCGTCGACGTCGACGTCCCGCGCGCCGAGATCGTCAGGCTTGCGCGAGGGTTGACGCCCGCCAAGCTTGCGCGCGTCGCAGGGCTGCTCGACCCGGTCGAGCTGATGTTCGCCCTCAAGAAACTACGTGCCCGTCGGGCTCCCGCAAACCAGGCACACGTGACCAACCTGAAGGAGAGTCCCGCGCTCCTCGCAGCCGATGCCGCGGAGGCGGCGGTACGGGGCTTCGCCGAAATTGAGACCACCGTCGGAGTCGCGCGCTACGCGCCACTCAACGCGATCTCGCTCCTCGTTGGCTCCCAGACCGGGCGACCCGGCGTCATGACCCAGTGCGCGGTCGAGGAACGCCGCAACCTCGAGCTCGCCGTCAACGGTCTCGTCACCTATGCCGAGACGCTCTCGGTGTACGGCACGGAGCAGGTCTTCGTCGACGGTGACGATACGCCCTGGTCGAAGTCGTTCCTCGGAGCTGCGTACGCGTCGCGGGGAGTAAAGGTGCGCTTCACATCCGGCACGGGGTCGGAGGCACTCATGGGGCACGCGCAGGGCATGTCGATGCTCTACCTCGAGGCGCGGTGCATCTCGGTCGTGCGCGCAGCCGGCTCGCAGGGGGTGCAGAACGGTTCGATCTCCTGCGTCGCGCTCGTGCTCTCGCTCCCGGGTGGGACGCGCGCAATCCTGGCCGAGAACGTGATCGCCGCCTGGCTGGATCTCGAGGTTGCCTCGGGCAACGATGCCATCGCATCCCACTCGGCGATCCGAAAGACGGCAAAGCTAATGGGTCAGTTCCTCCCCGGTACCGACTTCGTTACCTCCGGCTACTCGGTGATGCCCCGCCACGACAATACGTTCGGCGGCGGCAACTACGACGCGGACGACCTCGACGAGTGGATGACGATCCAGCGCGATTGGCAGGTCGACGGTGGCATCGAGCCGGTCGACGAGGCCGAGGTGACACGCGTGCGGGGTCGCGCGGCCCGCGCGCTCCAGGCCGTGTTCGCCGAGCTCGGACTTCCCGAGGTGAGCGATGCCGAGGTGGACGCCGCCACGATTGGCTACGACGCGAGCGATATGCCGGATCGCGATCGCGCCGCGGATGTCGCTGCGGCCGACGCCGCGCTGGATCGGAAGGTCTCGGGGCTCGATGTCGCCCTCGCTCTCGACAGGCGAGGATTCGAAGACGTGGCGCGCGCAGTGGTCGACATGCAGCGGCAGCGCGTTTCAGCCGACTACCTCCAGACGTCGGCGGTGATCGACCCGGACGGGACCGTTCGCTCAGCGGTCAACGACCCCAACGCATACACCGGCCCGGGTACGGGCTATCGGCTCGAAGGGGCCCGTTGGGAGGCCTTGCAAGCGCTCCCGCACGTCGTCGACGCTGCAACGCTCGGAACGGGTGCCCGCACCGTGCAGCCGATCGTCGTCGAGGGAGACGACGCGGCAGTGGGGACCGACGCGACCGAGGTCGTGATCGCCGTCGGACCCGCCTTTGCGGGAACGATCCGCGAGACGATCAACGGCCTCGATCATGGCGACGTGCTCGCGGCGATCGTCGCCGGCGTCGCCGAGGGCGGTGGGAGCCCGCGAATCGTTCGCGTGCGCCGCGTCGCAGACGTCGCGTTCATTGCGCACGATGGAGCACGGCTTTCGGGGTCGGGGGTCGCGCTCGGGATCCAGTCCAAGGGAACGGCGGTGATCCACCGCGCCGACCTGCAGCCTCTCGACAACCTCGAGCTCTTCGGCATGTCGCCGCTCTATTCGCTCGAGAGCTATCGAGCGATGGGTCGGAACGCCGCCGGCTATGCCCTCGGGAACCGCGTCGGCCCTGTCCCCACAGAGCTCGACAACTTCGCCCGGGCGAAGCTGATCGTCCGAACGACGCTGCTGCATGCGCGGGAGACACGTGCAGTCGTCAAGGGCGCCGAACCGATCGAGCTCTTCCTCACGGCGCTGCCGCAGCCCGTCGCCCTCTAGAGCAGGCCCTCGGCGCGCTGGCGCGCCTGCAGCTCTCGCTCGGCCTCGTCCTCCTCGCGGAACAGCACGACGAGCAACCACACGATCATCGCGAAGAAGACGATTGCCTGCTCCGTGGTCATCAGGATGCCACCAAGGTTCTGATCCTGTGCGGCGCTGATCCCCCACAGGCGCACCGGCAGGTCCTCGTAGTACGCATACAGCGGCGGCGCGAACGTGAGGGCGAGTCCGAGGAACTCCGAGCCGACGAAGGCGGCGAAGATGTACGCGATGCGCCCGAGAGTAGGCACTGCGCGCGGCGCATCGCTGAGCACCGGCCACCAGAAGAGGAGGCCGATGGCGATCATGAACAGGTGCTCGACGTTGAGCAGGATCGGGTTGCGGAGCGCAGTTTCGAAGACGCCTGCGAGGTGGACGGTGTACCACCCGATGAGCCAGATCGGGAATGCGATCGTGGGACGTGTGACGAACGCGAACGGGCGGCCGCCGCGTTCGGCGATTGCCGACCGCATTCCGGGAGTGAGGCCGAGAATGAGAAGCGGGGGCGCCCAGTCCGTGATGATCACGTTCTGCAGGAGGTGAAACAGCAACAGATACTCGATCGCGATCGTCTCGAGTGGCGAGTTCAGCGCCAGGACGATGAGCACGATGCCCGCCGTGAACGCCGCGATTCGGCCACGGCCCGGCGGGTCGTGCCTCGCAGCTCGCGCGTACGCCCACGCAGCTGCAGCGCCGCCGACGATGAAGAGGGGCTCGAACGTCGGCGCCCAGGGGGAGCTCACGCGGTCTCCCGAGTGAGCGCGAGCATCTCGGCCCGCCGGCGTTGGTTCGCCCGGAGGAGGAGGACGAAGGCGAGCCCGACCGTGAGTACCTGCTCGACCATCATCACGACGCCCGAGATCTTCTGGTCGGTCAGCGGTGAGAGACCGAGGAGACGTACGGGCTGGTCGACGTACGTCGAGAAGAGCGGCTTGAAGTCGAAGAGGATCACGTATGCCAGCACCTGGCCCGTCCAGAAGACAAGTGCTGTGAATCCGAGTCGCTCGCCCAGCGTCAACCGCTCGTGCCGGGAGGGGTCGATGATCTGCGTCCAGATGAGGATGCCGCCGAGGATGAAGCTCAGGTGCATGAGGTCGTGCCCGAACCAACTGTGGAGCGCTGCCTCGTAGAAGCGCGGGACGTGCCAGGCGACGAGAGCGATCACCCAGACCCCGTAGCTCACCCCTGGCCGAAGGAGGAAGCGGAGCGTCCGGCGGAGCCATGCCATGCGCGCGAGCGGCACGATGAGGTTGCGCGGGAGAAAGAAGACCGTCAGCGGGCCGCGCACGGCGACGATCGTGAGCGCGATGCCGAGGTCGGCGATGAGGACGTGCTGGAGCATGTGCACGCTCTGGAGATAACGCTCGCCGATCGTGTCGATAGGGGAGACAATTGCGAGCACCGTGAGGACGACACCGGTGACGAAGAGTGGGATGCGCGTCCACGGGGCCAGCTCAGCACGGCGCCGGTGGAGGCGCGTCCAGCCGTGGAGGAAGAACCCGATCGCAACGAGACCGCCACCGATCACGACCGGCTGGAACGACCAGGCCCGCCAGAGGTTCTCGGATGCGAGGAGGACGCCTGCTTCCACGCGATTCAGGCTAGCGCGAGTGTGCTCAGCGGCTCGCGAGGATGGCGCGCGCCGCTGCTCTGCCGGAGCGGATTGCTCCCTCCATGTGCATGTGGCCGACGCCCGCGAGGTCGGTGCACGCCCACTGGATCGGGCCGACCGGGCGCGTGAGGTCGGCCCCGTGCCGCGCGAGGCCGCCGATGCCGAACGTGGCGGCGTAGGCGCCACGCGTCCACTCCTCCTGTGACCAGTCGCGCTCGATCACCTCGGTCGCTTCGAGGGCGCGTGGCCCGAAGTAGCGGGCGAAGCCTTCCAGCACGAGCCGATGTCGCTCGGAGAGTTCGAGTCGTTCCGCCGCCTGGGCCTTCTCTCCCGCGAGGAAGGTGCACAGCACGCCCGGGCGGCCGGCGGGCGGCGTGTTGTCGTAGACCTCACGGACGAGCTGGTACGGCGCGAAGCCCTCGCCCGAGAGCCCCTCGGCACGCCAGAACGGATCGTCGTAGACCGCGAGGATCTTGATCACGTCACCCTGGGTCAGAGCCTGATGGATCCGCATCCGCCACGCGGGCAGCGACGGTTCGAAGCGGATGAACCCGGCGACGTTCGGCGGCACCGCGACGACGGCCGCCGGCGCCTGCACCTTCAGTCCCCCGGCTTCGACCTCGACACCGTCCTTGCTCCAGCGAAGGGTTCGCGCGGGCGCGTCGACGACCACGCGGTCGCCGAGCCGCTCGGCGAGTCGGCGCGGGGTCAGCTGCGAGCCGCCGACGATGCGGGAGTGGAGGCAGAGGTCGGGCTCGAACAGGTTCGCGACGCTTCCCGCACCCGCGACCGTCGCTGCGGCGCCGAGAAGCGAGAAGCTGTCTGCCGGCTTTGTCATGTAGCCGCCGGCCATGTTCGAGCGGAGGAAGTCGCGCGCGAGCGTGTCGTCGACCTCGGCGGCGAGCCACTGCTCGAACGTGATGCCGTCGAGCTCCGTCGCCAGCGGGTGCTCCCACGGCGCCTCGGGATCGAGCTCCGCGCAGAGCGCGTCGAGCTTCGCGACCGCCTGCTGATACGCGGCGGCCGAAACCGCGGGCAGCGGTTCCTCATCGGCGGCATATCGGTGGAGCTCGCCTGCCGGGTCGATGTAGAGGCTGTCGCCTTCACGGTAGGCGTGGAAGCTCTCGAGCCCGAGCTCCGCGAGGAGCGCGTGCATCTCGCTCTGATATGGGGCGATCCACTGGCCGCCGAGCTCGTTCGGCTCACCGCCGATCTCGGTGTTGAGGAGGCGGCCGCCGACGCGATCCCGTGCCTCGAGCACGACGACCTCGCGTCCTGCCGCGACGAGATCGGACGCCGCCACAAGACCCGCGACACCTGCACCGATGACAACGACGTCTGCGTCCCGTTGGCTCATGCTCTCCTCCTCCTGACCGTGTGGTCAGAGAATTCTGTCACATCGAGCGGCTGCCGCGGCCGCGAGCGGATCTCTGAGGTCGATGCCTGTCGAGCGCTCAGCGGTCTCCACCGACCATCCATCTCGGCACAGCCTCTCTGCGGTCGCAGCCCCGATGCCACGGCTTGCGCCGGTGACGAGGGCAGTCCTTCAGCCCGGGCTCACCGCTCGACGTGCAGCGACCCGTTGAGGTCACCGAGGACGAGGTCGCGCTCGCGGTCACCGATGTGGTCGAGCGGCACCGGCGAGAGCGCCTCGATGAAGGTGACGCCGTCGGCCGAGTACAGCTCGTGCTCGATGCCGCGGTTGATGATGCATGCGTCGCCCGGCCCTATGTCGCGCGTCTCGGCACCGATCGTCATCCGAAGTGACCCCTCGAACACCAGCATCGCCTGCTCGGTGTGCTCGTGGCTGTGCCGCTTCACGGTCGTTCCCGGCTCGTAGGTGACCCGGCCGAGGAAGACCTGGTCGCCGGCAATGGGGTGGAGCCCTACCCCGGGAAAGATGGGGAAGGGCTCCTCTCCATTGAACGAGCGGAAGGGCGAATCGGCCATCAGTGGCTAGGCCGCAGTTCCGAACGCGATCCCGGTCCCGACCGCGTTGACCGAGAGCTCGGCGTCGAAGATGACGGTCTTGCCGTCACGCTTCGGCGCGTCTGCCCCGGCGGCCTTCTTCTGGAGGGCACGCAGCACCTTTTCGGGCGTGATCGGCAACTCCGTCACCCACACGCCGACCGCGTCGAAGACGGCCGTTGCGATCGCGGGCGGCTGGGCGTTGTTCGCCATCTCGCCGATGCCCTTGGCACCGAACGGGCCGTCGGCTGAGGGGTTCTCGATGATCAGCGTGTCGATCTGCGGGAGATCCTCCATACCCGGGACGAGGTAGGCCCCGAACTGTCCGCCACGATGCTCGACCGAGGGGTAGTACGGATAGCAGTTCTCGAGGATGCCGAGGCCGAGCCCCTGCACCGCGCCACCCTCGATCTGTCCCTCCACGAGCGTCGGGTTGATCGACTTGCCCACGTCGTAGCACTGCCAGAGCCGTTTCACCGTGACGACGCCGGTCTCCTCGTCGACATCGACCTCCGCGGCGCACGAGGCGTACGAGATGGCCGAGTGGGGCGGGAGATCGACCTTGCCCGTCTCGGGCTCGACGATGGTGGCGTACGGCTTCAGCTGGGCTCCGGTTCCGGTGAGGAGTTCGCCGTAGCCCCAGGTCGCTGCGGCGGCAACGTCGGGGACGCTGATCTTCTTCTGTGGGGCGCCTTTCGCGATCACCTCGCCGTCGATGATCTCGAGGTCGGCGGGGTCGATCTCGAGCTCCTTGCCGGCGATCTCGAGGATCTTCTGCCGGACGTTCTCCGCCGCCTTCTCGACGGCCTTGCCCGCGACGAACGTCGCCCGTGAGGCGAACGTCCCCGTGCAGACGGGTGACGAGTCCGTGTTCGAGTTGTCGTAGGTGATCCACTCGTACGGCACGCCGATCGTCTCGGCCACGATCTGGGACTGGATCGTCTTCGAGCCGTTGCCGATGTCCGACGTTCCCGCGAAGACGTCGATGCGGCCGTCCGGCTTGACCTTGATCCAGGCCTGCGACGGGTCGCCGTTCTGGTTCATCCCCGTGGGGTACTCGATCGCCGCGAAGCCGCGGCCAGTTTTCACAGCCATCAGTGGGCCTCCGGGTTTCCGAGTTGGCCGACGAGGTGCTCCGGGAGAAGGTCGCCCGATCGTTGTGCGGGCGTCATTCCGGCGTACTCCGACGTCAGGTCGTGCCCGACGGCGTCGGCGATCGCGAGGATCGTCGGCACGGTCGACGGGTCGGTGTATGCGATCTGATTCGGCGACGTGTCACCGATCCGGTTCGCGTTCTTCAGCCGTAGTTCGAACGGGTCGATCCCGAGCTCGAGCGCGATCCGGCTCATGTGCGTCTCGGTTGCGAACGAGACCGACGTGACGCCGAAGCCCCGCATCGCCGTGGTCGGCGTGCGGTTCGTGTAGACGACATACCCGTTGAACTCGAGATTCGGAATCGAGTACGCGCCCGTGTGATGGAAGCTGTGCTTCGTGAGCCCGTACGGCGAGAAGCGGGAGTACGCACCCGAGTCGTGCAGGGTGAGCATCTTGCGGCCGAGGATCCAGCCGTCCTTCGTGACGGCATCCGCGACTTCCATGTGCCACGGTGCCCGCGTCGACGAGCAGAGGAATTCCTCCTCGCGCGTCCAGCGCCACTTCACCGGCTTGCCCGACTTCTGGGCGAGGAGCGCGCACATCGTCTCGGTTGCCGTGTCGACCTTGCCGCCGAAGCCACCGCCCACCGTGCCGCCGACGACCTTCAGCTTGTTCAGCGGAAGCTGCAGGTGCGCGGCGACGACGCCCATCGAGAAGTAGAGCGCCTGCGTGCAGGAGTAGATCGTGAGCCTGCCGTTCGCCTCGGGAACGACCTGACACACCTGCGTCTCGATCGGTGCGTGCTCGATCGCGGCAGGGCGATACACGCCCTGGACGATCAGATCAGCCTTGTCGAATGCCTCGTCGATGTTGCCCTTGCGGATCTGGCGTCGATCCATCTCGTTCTCGAAGTGCGTGTACCAGTTTCCTTCCTGGTGAATCACGGGAGCGTCCGCGTCGAACGCCTTGCGGACGTCGAAGAGCGCGGGGCGCTCCTGGAAGTCAGCGGTGATCGCAGCCACGGCTGCCATCGCCGCTTCCTCGCTCGGGGCCGCGACAATCGCGATCGGCTGGCCGAGGTAGCGAACCTCGTCCTTCGCGAGCAGCGGCTCGTCGGCCGGTATCCCGAGGGCCGAGAGGTGGCCGTACTCGAGCAGAGGCACATCCTCCCACGTGATCACGTGGACGCCCTTCATCGCCGCGGCCCTGCTCGTGTCGAGGTTCGTCATCGTGGCGCTGTGGACGGGCGAGCGAAACGCCTTCACCCAGAGCGTGCCCGGGATCCGGACATCGTCGACGAACTCGGTTCGGCCCGTCGCGTGTGCGACACCGTCATAGCGGGGGACGCGCGCGCCTACAGCCTTCATGCCATACCTCCCAGGTTTGTCATGGCCGTGCCTGCTGCCGTGACGTTCGGGTCGAACGACTCGCCGCGAACCACGGCTGCGACGGCGTCGATGATCTTCACGTAGCCCGTGCACCGACAGACATGCCCGCCGAGCGCGTGCTGAATTGCCTCGCGGTCGTCCGTCCCGCCGCCGTCGATGTAGGCCTGCGAGGCCATCATCATTCCCGACGTGCAGAAGCCGCACTGCGCGGCGTAGTGGTGCGTGAACGCCTGTTGCACCGGGGAGAGATTCTCCGGCGTGCCGAGCCCTTCGACAGTGGTGATCGCGGCGCCGTCGACCGAGGCCGCGGGCGTGAGGCACGACCGCCGGGGCTCGCCGTCGACGAGCACCGTGCAGGCGCCGCAGCCACCCTGCTCACAGCCGGCCTTGGGACTCGTGATTCCGAGCTCCTCGCGAAGCACATCGAGCAGGCTCGTCAGCGGCCCGCTCTCGATCGGGGTTTCGACTCCGTTGATCGTGAGGTTCATGTCGACTCCTCGAGTTGAGCGAGAACGCGACGGACGAGCACCGGCAACGTCTGCTCGCGATACCAGGCAGATGCGAGCGAATCGTCGGCGAACGTGACGTCGTTGACTGCCGCGGCCCCCGCCGCCTCCGGATCCGACGCGGCTGACTCGGCCGACCGGAGTCGCGCTCCGGGGCCGGCAACGCCCGTTGCCGCAAGCCGGATCGTGCCGTCTGCGGTGCGGGTTCCCGAGACCGCAAGCACCGTGTACTCGTGCGTGTGCGGGTACTCGAGCGCCGCGAACGCCGAGGCTGCCGGCCGCGTGAAGTTGACCTCGAGGACGAGTCGAGCGTGCCGGTGGGGGAGGAACGTCTCGAGCGACTCCGTGCGCTCGCCGTCGGATCCCGTCGAGCGGACCGTTGCGTCGAGAGCCAGAAGTGCACCCTGCAGGTCACCTCGCGGTGCCTCGTGGCCCTGGCCGACACAGAGGTTGCCGCCGACGGTCGCCTGTGAACGAATCTCACCGTCTGCGACATTGCCGGCACACGCCGTAAGCCCGTCGATCCCGAGCTCGGCCAGGGCGTCGACGCGTGTCGTCGCACCGATCGTGATCGTGTCTCCGTCGACTGCGACGGTGTCGAGGCCCGCGTTCGTCAGCAGGAGCACCCGATCTGGCGCGAGGCGACCGTAGGTGATCTCCGGCATGACGACGGTTCCGCCACCGATCACCGTGGTGGCGGCGCCGTCGCCGAAGAGCGACACCGCCTCCGACGGCGACGACGGCATCAGCACTTCAGAAGCCATGTCCATCCTTTCGCGTGTCCCTCGTCATTACGACTGCGGCTTCCCGCCGATGCCCCAGTGGCTCGGTGCGACGCCCTGGATGACGACCTGAATATGCTCCGGCGCCGCTCCACTCGATTCGGCCAGAGCGTTCGTGAGTGCCTCGATCATCTTCGGCACGGACTCTTCGGTGACTCGGCGGTCGTACAGCTTGACCTCGATCATCGGCACGGTGATGGCCTCCTTGGACTCGGCCGATCCCGGGGCGGGGTCGACGCTTGGGGATGTTCCGACAGTGTGACATTGTCGTACCGTTCGCGCAACGCTATCGTCCCAACTCGATGGCACTCCTCGACAGCACGGAGCAACGAGTGATCGACGGCACGCGCCGCGCGATTGCGTCAGGTGGGTGGCAGTCCGCAACGCTCACGCGCCTCGCCGAGGAGTCGGGCGTCTCACGGATGACGCTCCATCGACGTGGTCTCGGGCGCGACGAGATCTTTGCGCTGCTCGCCCGCGACTACGAGGATGCGTTCAAGGCCGCTCTCTGGCCGTCCGTGACCGGCCGCGGAACCGGGGCGGAACGTCTCGAGGCGACGCTCATCGCCGTGTGCGAGGTCACGGAAGACCATCTCGCCTTCCTCGCGGCACTCGACGAGGAGGCAGACCGGAGGTTCTTCCACGACACGGCCGACGAGGCGCGGTCGCGGGAGGGATACATCAATCCAATCGAGCGCCTGCTCTCGGACGGGATCGCAGACGGGTCGATCAGAGCGGTCGAGGTGGAAGAGACGGCCACGGTCATCGTCAACGCTGTCGACCGGACGTACCGCCACCTCCGTCGCGCACACGACTGGGGCGAGGAGCGATCGCGTGCAGTCCTCATCGATCTCGTCCTGCGCGGTGTGCTGCCGACGTAGGGTTCCCGGCTAGTGCGGCGTCTCACAACGTTTGACAGGAAACAGCATTGTTGTGAGACGCCGCACTAGGAGGGCGGAGCCGCGTAGACGCCGTTTTCGAGCGTCGCCGGGTCTGGTGCAGGCGCCTGCTCTGCCTCGGCGAGACCCGCATCGACCTCCGCGAGAGCTGCGTCTCGCATCCCCTGGATCGCGTGAGAGTCGAAGCCATCGAGCGCGAGGCGTGCCGCGAGTCGCTCCACCGGGTCGAATCGCTCGGCGAACTCCTCGCGCATCCCGTCCGGCATGTAACGGGCGTCGTCGTGGGCGGCGTGGCCGTGCATCCGCACCGAGAGGGCCTCGACGGCCTGTGGGCCGTTGCCGTTGCGTGCGCGCTCGACGGCGGCGCGCACGGTGTCGAGAACGGCAAGAGCGTCGGTACCGTCGACGCGCTCGGCAGGAATCGACCAGCCACCGTAGATCCGCTGCGCGATGTTCGTATTGACCATCTGGCGCGCGACCGGGGTCGAATAGGAGTAGCGATTCGACTGGATCACGAAGACGGCCGGCACCTGCCAGACGGCTGCGAGGTTCAGCCCCTCGTGCGTGTCGCCGACAGAGAAGGCGCCCTCGCCGAGGAACGTCATCGCAACCCGTCGCTCTCCGCGCCGCTTGAAGGCGAGTGCCGCACCGGCTACGAGAGGCACGAGGTCACCGAGCATGGAGACGAGCGGGAAGACGCCCTGTGCGGGTGCTCCGAAGTGCATGTTGCCGTCCCTGCCGAACGTCGGGCTCGTCGCCTTGCCGAAGAAGTTGCGGAACACGTCGGCGGTGGTGGCACCGCGCGCGAAGTGGCAGGCGAGCTCGCGATTCAGAGGGGCGACGACGTCGTCAGGACAGAGCGCGAGACCGGCTCCCGCCGCCACTGCCTCTTGGCCTCGGCCCGTGTACACCGAGCCGGGCACGCGACCCTGCCGGTACAGCGCCATCACGCGATCCTCGAAGAGACGCTGGAGCAGCACGAGCCTGAAGAGCTCGACGCGCTCGTCCGCGTTGACCGACGGTGCCTCTGCGCAGGGCTCGATCGGCATCAGTACGCCAGAAGCTGGTCGAGGGCGGCGGCCGTCGACTCGACCGACGGCATGTATCCGTCCTCGAGCTCGGGCGCGAACGGCACGGGCGTGTCGGGCGGGGCATGCAGAGCAGGCGGCGCGTCGAGGTGCTCGAACGAGCGTCGGGCGATCAGCGACAGGATCACTCCGGCGGCACCGGTCGAGCGAGACGCCTCCTGGAGCACGAGGACGCGTGACGTCTTTTCGATCGACGTGAGGATCGTCTGCTCGTCGAGCGGCCAGATCGTCCGGAGGTCGACGATCTCGACGTCGCCGTCGACGAGAGCGGCGGCGGCGAGCGCTGTCGAGACTCCGGAGCCGTAGGTGACCACCGTTGCGTCGTCCCCTGCTCGGGCGATCGCCGCCGGGCCGATCGGAGTTCGGTGCCCCGTCGGCGGCGCGTCGGCGCGAAGCGTGCGGTAGAGCCGCTTGTGCTCGAAGTAGAGAACGGGATCGGGATCGTCGATCGCTGCCCTGAGAAGCCCGTAGGCATCCTCGACGGTGCCGGGGCAGACGATCTTCAGGCCAGCCGTGCCGACGAACCAGCCCTCGGGCGAGCCGGAGTGGAACGGGCCTCCACGCACACCGCCTCCCGTCGGGCAGCGGATCGTGATCGGGATGCTCTGGCCCGAGCGCCAGTGCGTCTTGGCGGCGACGGTGACGATCGGGTCGAAGGCGCAGGTGATGAAGTCGGCGAACTGCAGCTCGACCACGGGGCGCTCGCCCATCCAGGCGGCGCCGATCGCGGCACCGACGAATCCCTCCTCGGCGATCGGCGTGTCCATCACGCGCGCCTCGCCGAACTCGTCGAGGAGGCCCGTTGTCACTCCGAACGCGCCGCCGAAGGCGCCGATGTCTTCGCCCAGGAGGAAGACACGGTCGTCGTCGCGCATCGCATCCTGCAACGCAGCGCTGATCGCCTCGAGGTACGTGATCGATCCCGTCGGGCCGATCTCCGCGGACACCCCGGGCGCCTCCAGATGACCGGTCGTCGACACGAGAGGAGCTTATTCGATCAGGGCAGGACGCTCGACACCGGAGAGAGTCACGGCGCCGGCGGGAGCGTGAACTCCTCCCGACCGAGACCCATCTTCCGGGTCTCGCCGACCGTCTGATGCTCGACGGCGAGCTCGGGTCCGGGCACGGAGTCGCCGACGAGCCGAGAGACGACGCGGCCGTGCTCGACTCGTGCCGGGTAGTCGTGGATCGGCAGGAGGAAGGTGCCGCTATTGAGCGCCCGTTTGATCGCGCCGCGCTCCTGTCGTTTGGACGTGCCCTGGTTGCCGGTCGATTGAGGCTCGTAGTCGAGCACCTGGTAAATCGGGTCGATGATCTGGTTCTGGATGTCGTAGATGACGTCGCCGCAGATGCATGCGGTTCCCTCGGCGGTCTCGACGAGGATGTTCATCGAGCCCTCGGTATGGCCGCCAGCCGCCTCGCAGACGATGCCCGGTGCGATCTCGTCAGGACCTGAGAGCTCCAAGTCGAGTAGCCGCATCGCACCGGGTTTGTGGAGGCGGTCGATGTGATGCTTCACGTACTCGGCGGGATACTGCCCACCCTGGATTCCCGAGACCGAGTACTCGAGTTCGCGGCGGTTCGTGATCACGGTCTGGCGCATCGCAAACTGACTGTCCTGGCCTGCGTGATCGATGTGATGGTGCGTGTGGAGGATCCAGCGGACGTCGCTGATCTTGACCCCGTGCTTCGAGAGCTGACGTCGCAACGTCATCTCCTTGGTGACGATCCCCGTCATTCCGAGCGTCTCCATGATCTCCGGGTGGCTCGCGCCCGTGTCGACGAGGATCGGCTCGGTGTCGGGGCCGAGGATGAGGTACCCCCAGGTCTTGACGCGCGTCCGAATGCCCATGTTGCGGGCGAGCACGAGGAAGCTCGACTCGAGCTCGATGTCGATGAGATCGAGCATCTTGATCTCGTAGGCCATGGGAATCTCCTCTCAGAGGGTACGACCGACTGGTCGGTCGAGTACGCTATTCGTCGTGACTGGATCTGTCAATGCCGACGCGAAGCGCCGCGAGATCGTGACGGAGGCAGCCGTACTCTTCGACCGCGACGGCTACCACGCGGTCGGTGTCGGGCAGATCGCCGAGGCCGTGGGCATTCGCAAGCCGACGCTCTACCACTACCTCTCGTCGAAGGACGAACTGCTCACCTGGATCCACGAGGAGTTCATCGACCTCCTGCTCGAGAAGCAGGCTGCACGGGGGGCCGATGGCTCCGCGGCTGATGAGATCCGCGCCGTGCTCAACGACGTGTTGGAACTGATGGAGACCCATCGTGGCCACGTGCGCGTTTTCTTCGAGCACCACCGCGAGCTCCCGGATATCGCGCGCGCCCGGGTACGGGAGAAGCGCGATGCGTATCAGTCGGGCGTCGAACAGACGATCATTCGGGGTGTTGCGACGGGCGAGTTCCGTGGCCTCGACCCGCGCCTCGCAACGCTCGCTCTGTTCGGCATGTGCAACTGGTCGTACCAGTGGTACTCGAGTGATGGTCCTTCGTCCGCGGCCGAGATCGCCGCGTTCTTCTCGGAGATCTTCGTCGAGGGGATCGCGGTGCGCCCCGGGTACTAGCCTGCCCCGGTTTCGATCGGTGGTATCGGGAGAGGTGATCGACGTCTCCCTCCTGCGGCTCTCGCCCCCGATCGGCGGGAGCGTCGACGCACCGGCCAGCGCACCTCCCGTATCGTCTCGGCGATGACGCGCGACGATGCACTCGCTCTCCTTCGGGCAACACTCGAAGCCGGCCGGCCGATCATCGGCGCAGGCGCCGGCACGGGGCTCTCCGCCAAGTGCGAGGAGGAGGGCGGAGTCGACCTGATCATCGTCTACAACTCCGGCCGCTACCGGATGGCCGGCCGTGGGTCGGCGGCCGGGCTCCTCGCCTACGGAGATGCGAACGCGATCGTCGTCGAGATGGCGGGCGAGGTGCTGCCCGTCGTGCGCCACACGCCCGTGCTCGCCGGCGTCAACGGGACCGACCCGTTCCGCTCGATGCCGCGCTTCCTCCGCGAGCTTCAGGAGCTCGGCTTCTCCGGCGTGCAGAACTTCCCCACGGTGGGCGTGATCGACGGCAACTTCCGTCAGGTACTCGAGGAGACGGGGATGAGCTTCAAGCTCGAGGTCGAGATGATCCGCGTCGCGCATGAGCTCGACCTGCTGACGACGCCGTACGCCTTCGATCCACAGGAGGCCCGGTGGCTCGCGGATGCGGGCGCAGACATCGTCGTCGCGCACATGAACACGACCACGAAGGGGATGATCGGCGTCACGAGCGCGCCCTCACTGGACGAGTCAGTCGAGCGCGTCCAGGCGATCGCGGACGCTGCATTCGCGGTGAACCCGGACGTGCTCGTGCTTTGCCACGGCGGGCCGATCGCGGAGGCCGAGGACGCGCAGTACGTGCTCGACAGGACGGTCGGTGTCGTCGGGTTCTACGGTGCGTCGAGCATGGAGCGCCTGCCGGTGGAGACGGCGATCGCCGACACCGCTCGCCGGTTCAAGCAGCTCACGTTCACGCCGCGCTAGCACGTTGTCCGGCAACGGTACGTCTGTTTGCCCCGGCGGTTCGAGGGGCATCCACTCGCTCCCGGGACAGGCATGCGCCTGTCCCCTACACGGGTGACGGTGATCGTTTCGGCTCGGGGCCAGGCCCATCATTTGGCCGAATTCGGCGTCTCAGTGTGGTAGCGATGTTGACGGAATTCGATGACGAGGCGATGGAGGCCGAGCTGACGCTGCGCGAGCGGCAGGAGCGCGAGATCGCGCTCGGCCACTCGCTCACGAATGCGGAGCACGAGCTCGCGCACGAGGCGTTCGCGCTCGGCCGTACGCTCGAGCGTGCGGGCATCGCCTTCGATCCGCTCACCTTCGTCGCCCTGCGGATCATCGAGGGAAGTCGCGACGAGCACGTCGACCCGCTCGACTGTCTCAACGTGCTCGTTGCATTTGGCTTTCTCGAGCGGTCAGTTGCGCTCGCGGAGGGTCTGCTCGACGAAGCAGCCTGACGGGGCCAGGTACGCTCACTCCGATGAGCGCCTTCCGCACGATCGACGAGCTCGAGGTCGCACTGCAGGCGGCCGACTACCTGCCCGACCGAGGGCTCTCGACCGCGCTCTTTCTCGCGCTTGCGCTCGAGAAGCCGTTGCTGCTCGAGGGCGAGGCAGGCGTCGGGAAGACCGAGGCTGCAAAATCGCTCGCGGTCGCGACGGGCTCCCGGCTGATCCGTCTCCAGTGCTACGAGGGGCTCGACGTCGCGCATGCCGTATACGAGTGGAACTACCCGCGCCAGCTGCTCCACATCCGCGCCGCGCAGGAAGGCACGGTCTCCGAGGACGAGCTGTTCGGGCCGGAGTTCCTCATCCGGCGGCCGCTGCTCGAGGCGATCGACTCCGACGAGCCCGTCGTCCTGCTGATCGACGAGATCGACCGTGCCGACGAGGAGTTCGAGGCGTTCCTGCTCGAGGTGCTCTCCGACTTCCAGATCACGATTCCCGAGCTCGGCACGATCCGGGCCCGCCGCAAGCCGGCCGTGATCCTCACCTCGAACCGCACCCGTGAGCTGCACGACGCGCTCAAGCGTCGCGCGCTCTTCCACTGGATCGGCCATCCGTCGATCGATCGTGAGATCGAGATCGTCAAGATTCGCATTCCCGGCGTCTCCGAGCGGCTCGCCGCAGAAGCCGCGGCGTTCGTTCGCGAACTGCGCGGACTCGACCTGGCAAAGCCGCCCGGCGTCGCGGAGACGATCGACTGGACGATGGCGCTGAACGCGCTCGGCAAGCAGGAAATCGATGCAGACGTTGTCGAGCAGACGCTCGGCTCGGTGCTCAAGTACCGCGAGGACATCGAAGAGGTGCGCGACGAGACGCTTGCGCGCCTCGTCGACACCGCCCGCGCGACAGCGGCCCGGTAGGAGGACGCTGGATGGCCGACGCGGTCGTTCGCCACGTCGTCACCTTCGGCCGCGTCCTGCGCGAGGTCGGCCTCGAAGTCGGCCCCGGGCGGGTCGCAGATGCCCTCCGTGGCCTCGACCGGGTCGACCTGACACGTCAGGAAGATGTCTACTTCGCGCTCCGACAGACGCTCGTAGCGCGGCAAGACGAGCTCGATCTCTTCGATCGTGCCTTCAGGGCCTGGTTCCTTCGCGCGCCGGTGCTGCCTCCTGTCCGCACGACCGACCGGCCTGCCGAGCAACAGAAGATGGGTGAGTCTCTCTCGGATGCCTCGGGTAGTGACGAGGACGAGGAGATGGGCGATCCGCTCGAGCTCGGGGCCTCGGGCCACGAGTTGCTCCGTGACAAGGACTTCGCGGAGATGACGCCCGACGAATACCGGCGGGTGCGGCGCCTGATCGCAGCGATCGCCGAAAGTCGGCCGCTTCGCGCCTCGCGGCGCCGGCGCTCGGATCCGCGGGGCGACCGCCTCGACATGCGCCGACTGATCAGGGCCTCGTTGCGCACGGGTGGCGACCCGGTCGATCGGCCCTACCGTGCGCGCAAGGAGGTGCCGCGGAAGCTCGTTGTCCTCTGCGATGTCTCCGGCTCGATGGACGCCTACGCCCGCGCGCTCGTGCTGTTCCTGCATGCCGCGGTCGGCTCCGGGCCTGGTGTGGAGGCGTTCGCCTTCGGCACGCGGCTCTCCCGCCTGACGCCGGAGCTCGGCACGCGCGACCCGGAGGCTGCACTCGAGAAGTGCACCGAGGCCGTGACGGACTGGGGGAGTGGCACCCGGATCGGAGCATCGCTGAAGGAATTCAACGACCTCTACGGCAAGCGGGCGCTGTCACGTGGCGCCGTCGTAGTGATCGTCTCGGACGGGTGGGAGCGGCAGGATCCCGAGCTCGTCGGGCGCGAGATGGCACGACTCGCTCGGGCCGCCTACGCCGTCATCTGGGTCAATCCGCTGAAGGGGAATCCGGAGTACCAGCCGCTCGCCGGCGGTATGCGCGCCGCGCTGCCGTACATCGACCGGTTCCTCTCCGGCCATAATCTAAGAAGTCTAGAAGAGCTGGCAGCAGTGCTCGCCGGCATCGAGAGGAGGCACGCAGCATGAAAGAGATCCTGGACGAGGTGGAGCGCTGGCGTGAAGCCGGTGAGAAAGTCGTTGTCGCAACCGTCGTCGCCACGCGTCGCTCGGCGCCGCGCCCGGTGGGGACAAGCCTTGCAGTCTCCGAGTCGGGGAAGATGTGCGGCTCGGTCTCCGGCGGCTGCGTCGAGAGCGACGTCTACGAGAACGCGATGGCCGTGATGCAGTCGGGTGAGGCGAAGATGCTCAGCTACGGGATCACGGACGAGATGGCCTGGGGCGTGGGCTTGCCGTGCGGCGGCGAGATCGACGTCTTCATAGAGGCTGTCGAGTGAGCCTGCTTCGACGGCTATCCGAGCTGCGCGACTCCGGTGAGCGCGGCGTGCTCTTCACCGTCGTCGAGGGTGACGGGATCGGCGGCAAAGAGCTCCTGCTCGAGACCGGCGAGCGGATCGGCGGCGGCGTTCCTGACGAGGCGACGACGCAGTTCCACGAACTCGTTCGGCGCGGACGCAACAAGCTGCTCTCGCTCGACGGCGACGTGAAGGTGTTTGTCGAGTGGTACGGCCCGCCGCCGCGAATCTTTCTCTACGGCGCAGTCGACACGGCCGAGGCACTCTGTCGTGCGGCGAAGCTCCTCGGTTGGACGGCGATCGTGGGTGACGCGCGGGGCATGTTCCTGACCCCCGAGCGGATGCCCTCGGCCGACATCCTGATCCAGAAGTGGCCCGAGGAGGCGATCGCCGAGCTCGAGCCCGACCATCAGACCGCCGTCGTCGTGCTCACACACGACGACAAGTTCGACGAGCCCGCGCTGAAGGCGGCTCTCGAGAGCGAGGCGTTCTACGTCGGTGCCCTCGGTTCGCGTCGCACTACCGAGCGCCGCCGTGGGCGGCTGCTCGAGGCAGGCGTGCCGGAGGAGAAGCTCGACCGGATCATGGGCCCGTGCGGGCTCGACATCGGCGCCGACACCCAGGAGGAGACGGCAGTCGCGATCCTGGCCGAGATCCTCGCCGTACGTTCGGGCCGTGGTGGCGGGCCGCTCCGCGACTCCAAGAGCCGCATTCACGTCGAGGTGGCGTAGTGGGGGGGGGGGCAGGCCCGCGGGGGGAAGGGAGGGGGGGGTTGTGTTAGGGCGCCCCCCCCCCGGGTTGTTGGGGGG
>JAJAZN010000089.1 GCA_026785685.1 Thermoleophilia bacterium | reverse complement strand
ATTGACGGCGGCTCGAAGACCTTCGCCGGCGACTATCGAGTCGGCGGGTCGGCCGTGGGGGAGTCGGGGTTTGCCCGTGCCGTCGATCGGCCGGTCTTCGTCGATCGCCTCTCCGAGGAGCACGGGATGATCACGACGGGAGCAGACTCGGTTGTCCTCGGCGAGAAGATCGCCTGGATCCCGTCACACGTCTGTCCGTGCGTCAACCTCGCCGATGAGATCTACGGCGTTCGAGACGGGCTCGTCGAGGTGGTCTGGCGCGTCGAGGGACGCGGGAAGCGGACGTAGCGCGCTGATCAGCCGATCGAAGGTCCTTCGACCTCGAACACACCATCCGCGCCCCCAGCTGAGACCACGGCGGCGCCGCTCGCGGCATCAAAGACGTGGAGCCGGCGTGGGTCGAAGCCGACGCGAACGTCGGACCCCGGTGCAGGAGCGAGCGCCGGGGCGGTCAGCGCCTTGACGACCTGTCCGCCGAGATGGAGGTCGACGACCGTCTCGCCACCGAGCGGCTCGGTCACGAAGACATTCGCCGGGGCGCCGCCGTTGCCGGTTCCGATCTGAACGTCCTCGGGCCTGACACCGAGCACACACGACGCCCCGTCCACGATCGCACCCGGGGCCGGTGTCGTCGAGAGGACACGGACGGAAAAATCGGGGTGAACGACCCGAACGACCCCATCCGACGTCCTGAACGTACACGGGACGAAATTCATGGGCGGGCTACCGACCACGGTCGCTGTGAACTGATTTGCGGGCCGGTGGTAGACGTTCTCCGGCGTGTCGACCTGCTGGATCACGCCGCTGCCGAGCACCGCCACCCGATCCGGCATGCTCATGGCCTCTATCTGGTCGTGGGTGACATACACGAGCGTGCGGTGGACGTCGCGCTGCAGTCGCTTCAGTTCAACCCGCATCTCGAGGCGGAGAAGCGCGTCGAGCGCAGAGAGTGGCTCGTCGAGCAAGAGCACCCGCGGGTCGCGCACCATGGCGCGACCGAGGGCGACGCGCTGTCGCTCACCGCCCGAGAGCTTACCCGGCTTGCGCTTGAGGAGGTGATCGATGTGGAGAACGGCCGCGGTGTCTGCAACACGTCGTTTGATCTCTGCCTTCGGCGTCTTCGCCTGCTTGAGCGGGAAGGCGAGGTTGTCGTACACGTTCCGATCCGGATAGAGAGCGAGGTTCTGGAACATGATCGCGATGTCACGATCACCCGGATACATCTCGGTGATGTTCTCGTCGTCGGCAAACACCGCGCCTGATTCGGGCTTTTCGAGCCCGACGATCGTCCGTAGGAGCGTCGTCTTTCCGGCACCCGGTGGTCCAAGGACGGCCACGAACTCGCCGTCGTCGATCGCAAGCGAGACGTCGTTGAGCGCGGCGACGGCGCCGAACCTCACGGTGACGTTCTCCAGCCTGACCGATGCCATCAGGCCTCCACCGCCAGGTCGGTCTCGTTATCGAACAGGAGCTGCCGGTCGGGGTCGAAGACGAGACCGACGTTGTCGCCGACGCGTGGGCGCTGGCCTGGCACACCGATCACCCGGACGTCGTGGCCCGCAACGTCGAGATGGATGACGTCCTTGGCGCCGAGCGGCTCGATCAGGTTCACCTTCCCCGCGAGCGTCGCGCCCGCAGCGTCGGGAGGAACAAGGAGCACGTTCTCCGGGCGAATGCCGATCGTCAGCGACCGGCCATTGCCCGCGCCTTGCTCACCGACTACCAGCGTCGCCGGCAGGAAGTTCATCTGCGTCGATCCGACGAACCCTGCCACGAAACGGTTAGCGGGGGCGTTATACAACTCGTCGGGCGTTCCGTACTGTTGCAGCCGTCCGGCATCCATGACGGCGATGTGGTCGGCCATGCTCATCGCCTCCACCTGATCGTGGGTGACGTAGACCATCGTCTGCCCGACCTCGTGCTGGATGCGCTTCAACTCGGCTCGCATATAGGCGCGGAATGCTGCGTCGAGGTTCGAGAACGGCTCGTCCAGGAGAAAGATCGCAGGGTTCACGACCATACTTCGGCCGAGCGCCACTTTCTGCATGTCGTTCACCGAGAGCCGTGACGCGTTCCGATCGAGCATGCCCCTGAGACCGAGCACGTCTGCGATGTCACCGACCCGCCGCTCGATCTCCGCCCCAGAGGGCCGCGGCTTGGACACGCGCAGGCCGAACGAGATGTTCTCCGCAACGGACATGTGGGTGAAGATCGCGTAGTTCTGGAAGACGAACCCGACCGTTCGAGCACCGGGGGGCAGCTTCGTGATCGGCTGCTTGTCGAAGTAGATCTCGCCGCTCGTTGGCTTCTCGAGGCCCGAGATCATGTTCATCGTCGTCGACTTGCCGCAGCCCGAGGGCCCGAGCAGGGCAACGAACGACCCGTCGGGGATCACGAGCTCGAAGTCGTTGACGGCGACGAGGCCGCCCGGGAACTGCTTCGTGAGATGCGAGAGGTGGATCTCGGCCATCAGCGTTTGATCGCGCCGAACGTGAGGCCACGGACGAGGTACTTCTGGATCGCGAGACCGAAGATGGCCGGCGGCAGGATCAGGATGACCGCGAGGGCTGCCTGCTTGCCGTATTCCTGGCCGGCGGCGCCGCCCTGGAGCGCAGAGAGAAAGACCGGTGCGGTTCGTGCATTGTCCTGCGTCATCACGAGCGCGATCAGGAAATCGCTCCAGTTCAGGATGAAGACGAACAGGGCAGTCGCGGCCAGCCCTCCCTTGACCTGCGGCAACACGACCTTGAAGAACGCCCCCCAGTGGGTACAGCCGTCCACGATCGCCGCATCCGAGATCTCTCGCGGCACTTCCTGGAAGAAGCTCCGCATCAGCCAGACGACGAACGGGAACGTGACGGCACCGTAGATGATGACGAGCCCCCAGAGCGTGTCCCACAACTGCAGGTAGACGAACATGAAGAGCAACGGGATGATGATCGCGATCGGCGGGAACATGCGCAGCTGAAGGATCTGGAACGGCAACATGTTGCCGCCCGCCCGAAAGCGCGCGATCCCGTAGGCCGCAAGGACGCCTACTACGAGCGCAAGCAGCGTTCCACCCGTGGCGGCGATGAGGCTGTTCTCGATGTACGGGACGGCCGAATCCTGTTTCCCCTGGCCGAAGACCCCTCCGCCCGTCGTCTCCTGACCAAGGATGGCCCTGAAGTTGTCGAGTGTCCAGTTTTCCGGCCACCAGTAGAT
>JAJAZN010000088.1 GCA_026785685.1 Thermoleophilia bacterium | reverse complement strand
TCGCGAGAGAGTGCCCGGTGTTGCCCGAGGTCGGCTCGAGGAGATGCCTGCCCGGCTTGAGCTCACCCGAAGCCTCGGCGGCTTCGATCATCGACTTTGCGACGCGATCCTTGATCGAGCCCGTCGGATTCTGTCCCTCGAGCTTCGCGTAGATCTGCACGGACGGCTTCGGGGAGATGCGCGACAGCTCGACGAGCGGCGTCGAGCCGACGAGGTCGAGCAGCGACGAGACGACCGGTCGGGAGCGTGGCGGCGTCGAGCCACCCGCCATTGCCGGCAAGAGAATCACGGTCTGGCCCGGCGTGACCTCGGTGTCGAGCCCGTCGAGCGTGCGCACGTCCTCTCCGCCGAGGTAGACGTTGACGAAGGTCGCAATCTCGCCGTCGCTGAATATCTGCGATCCGAGCGCGGGGTACCTGTGCACCAGGTTCTCGAGAATTGCGCGAACCGTTGCGCCCTCGGCCTCGACCTGACGTTCGCCCCCGACCTCGGCGCGCAACGTGGGGGGAATGCGGACGATGGCCGTCACACGCGCACCGGCCGTTGCTCATGCGGAACACCGCTGCAGAACTCGACGTAGTCGATGTACTCCGAGATCGTTGGCGAGTCGCCGCAGACCGGGCAGCCCGGATCCTTCTTCACGGCGACCTCGTCGAAGGGCGTGTAGAGCGCGTCGAACAGAAGGAGACGACCGGTGAGTGTCTCGCCGGCGCCGAGGATGAGCTTCAGCGCTTCGCTCGCCTGGAGCGACCCGACGATCCCCGGAAGGACGCCAAGGACGCCACCCTCCGCGCAGCTCGGAGCGAGTTCCGGTGGCGGGGGCGTGGGGTAGAGGCAGCGGTAGCAGGGGCCGACGTGCGGATGGAAGACCGTGACCTGGCCCTCGAAGCGGTAGATCGACCCGTGGACGACCGGAATGTTGTGCCAGACCGAGGCGTCGTTGACGAGGTAGCGAGTGGGGAAGTTGTCCGCTCCGTCCACGATCACGTCCCAGCCGTCGGCGAGAATCCGCTCGACGTTCTCGGAGGTCAGGCGCTCCTCGAACGGAACCACCGTTACGTCGGGGTTGAGCGCTTCGATCGCCTGCTTGGCCGAGAGCACCTTCGGCTCACCGAGCGTGTTGGTCGAGTGGATGATCTGACGCTGGAGATTGGAGTCGTCGACGACGTCTGCGTCGATGATGCCGAGCGGTCCGCCCCCCGCCGCAGCAAGGTAGAGCGACGAGGGCGAGCCGCGGCCGCCCGCCCCGATCAGGAGCACACGAGCGTCGAGCAACTTCTGCTGTCCGACCTCGCCGACCTCGGGGATCAGGATGTGTCGTGAGTAGCGCGCGCGCTGCTCCGGGCTCAGTGCGCGCGGCGTCTCGTAGGAGTAGCCATTGTGCTTCCACTCGGAGAACCCGCCGGACATCGAGGCAACGTCGGCGTAGCCGAGCTCGAGCAGCGACTTCGCGACGAATGCCGATCGTGCGCCTGCAGCGCAGTAGATGACCACCTCGCGCTCCCTGTCGGGGATCACTGCCTCGATGCGGGCCTCGAGGTTGCCGCGCGCCACATGCACTGCCCCGGGCAGATGACCCTCGTCCCACTCGTCCTGCTCGCGGACGTCGAGAAGAAACGGCCGGTCGCCGGCCGCAAGGCGGTCATGAAGATCCGGCGAGCTGATCTCGTCGATCTCGGCCTTGACCTGGTTGAGGAGCTCGCGGTAGGTCGCCATTACTTTCAAGAGTATAGCGCCTCGGGCCTGGCTCAAAACGGGACATCTGCCGACTTGGGGGCTCCTCCAGATCGAGACGCCGGTGGGCATCGTCCGAGTGGCTCGCGACGAGCCGAGGCGGCTCGTGCGGCGGCGGCTACCGTTCGGTGGTGAGCGCGCGCAGAAAGACAGTGGCGGTCGTCGCTGCCCTTGCCCTCGTCGTCGGCGGTGCGGTCGCCGGCATCACGGCTGCCTCGAGCAGTGAGCCAACCGGTCTTGCGGCCGAGGGGCCGGTCCTACGAGCGGGCGATCCGCCGCTCTCGCTCGACCTCGGAGTTCGCATCGACCGGGAGGCGCGTGATCTTCGTGAGGCGTTGCGACTGTACGAGGCCGGAAAGAAAGGCGAGGCCGGAGCGCAGTTTGGAAGGCACAACTCACTCGAGGCGCGGGTTGGACAGGCAGTCAGCCGCTGGCCGAAGGACACGGTCGCGCGCCTGACGCAGCTTTCGGGCCTGCATCCAAAGAGTGCTGCCGTCCAGCTCAACCTCGGCATTGCCCGTTACTGGGCGGGCGAGACCGGTGCGAAGGACGCGTGGCTATCGGCGACAGAGCTCGAGCCGGACACGGCCTACGCCGTGACCGCGGGCAACCTCCTCCATCCAGAATTCGCCCGGAACCTGCCGCTCTTCGTCCCGGTGGAGAACGTCCCTCCGGCTGTACGCAAGCTCCCGGCGCCGGCCCAGTTCGCCGCGCTGGAGCGTCGAGCACGAAACGGCTCCGTCGAGGATCGCCTCTTCTACGGTGTTGCATTGCAGCGACTCGGGAGGCAGCTCTCGGCCGAGCGCGTGTTCGCCGAAGCGGCTCGGCTCGGCCGGACGAATCCCGAAGCGCGTGTCGCCGCCGCCGTTGGCCTGTTCGACAAGGCTCGGCCGGTGAAGGCGTTCTCGCGACTCGGGCCACTTTCCCGGGCGTTCCCGAAGGCCGCAACGGTTCGCTTCCACCTTGGGCTCCTGCTTCTCTGGTCGGGCCAGGTGAAGGAGGCGCGGCGGCAGCTCGAGCTCGTCGCCAAGGTCGAGCCGGATTCCCGGCTCGTAGGGATCGCAAAGCAGTACGTCGACCAGCTACGGGCCGCTGGCATTTGAGCACGAAGGACGTAATCTTTGACGCAGGACCTGTGCGACGGCTACCGTCAGGGCTGTTCGATCGACAAGGGGGCGGTTCTTGAGCGCAGCTGATCCGAGTGGCACGGCGCCGACCCCTGTCAGCGCGGGAGTTCTCGACCTCCTCGAGGTTCGGACACTCTTCGAGGCGGGCAAGGGGGCGGGCAAGCTCGACGCCGAGGAGATCGCCCTCGCACTCGACGAGCTCGATCTCGACACCGCGCAGCTCGACGAGTTCTACACGGCCCTCGAAGAGGCTCAGGTCGACGTTGTCGGCGCGGAGCAGAGCGAGGCCGAGGCCGAGAAGGAGTGGGCCGCCGAGGCCGAGATCTCGACTGACACGCTGCAGCTCTTCCTAAAGGACATCGGCAGAGTCCCGCTGCTCACCGCCGCGCAGGAGGTCGAGCTCGCGAAGCGCATCGAGCTGGGTGATCACGGCGCGAAGCAGGCGATGGTCGAGGCGAACCTCCGGCTCGTCGTCTCGATCGCAAAGCGCTATCGCAACCAGGGGCTGCCGTTCCTCGACCTGATCCAGGAAGGGACGATCGGGCTCGTGCGCGCGGCCGAGAAGTTCGACTACCGCAAGGGGTTCAAGTTCTCGACCTATGCCACCTGGTGGATCCGTCAGGCCGTCGCCCGGGCGATCGCCGATAAGGGCCGCACGATCCGGATGCCCGTTCATGTCGTCGAGAAGCTCAACAAGATTCATCGCAGCGAACGGAAGCTCCGCTCGGAGTTGGCTCGCGACCCGACGATCGCGGAGATCGCGCACGACCTCGACTTCACCGTCGACGAAGTCGAGCAGATCAAGCGCTCGGCACAGACCCCCGTTTCCCTGGAGAAACCCGTCGGCGACGACGACGAGTCGGAGTTCGGCCACTTCCTCACCGACGTGACCGCGCAGTTGCCCGACGAGGCCGCGGAAGTCACAATGCGGCGTGAGGCGCTTCGCTCGATCCTGGGATCACTCTCGCCGCGAGAGCGGGAGGTACTCGAGCTTCGTTACGGCCTCAACGGCCAGCAGCCCCAGACGCTCGATGAGGTCGGCCGCGCGTTCAATGTCACGCGCGAGCGAATCCGCCAGATCGAGCACCAGAGCCTGAAGAAGCTCCGTGCGCTTGCCGAGGCCGGCAACGTGCGGGATGTCGCGTAGAGCGGGGGACGTCGTGTAGGGCGGTGGGATTTCCGCGAGGGAAGAGCGTATCGCGGAAATCC
>JAJAZN010000087.1 GCA_026785685.1 Thermoleophilia bacterium | reverse complement strand
GACCGTGGCCTGCGAGGAGAGCGCGTCCATCGACTGCGCGCGCGTGATTCTCGGTACCGACTCCATCGCGAATGCGACAACGCCCTGGCGACGAAGGCGCTCGATGCCCTCGGTATCGGTCAGCGGTGCGAGGAACCCGATCAGCACGGTTCCGGGAGCCATTGCGGCGACCTCCTCGGGAGAGGGGCGCGAGACGCGGACAACGGCCGCGGCTCCCTCGAGCATCCCGGCGGGCTCGCTCAGCGTCGCGCCGGCCACGACGTAATCCTCGTCCGGAAATCCCGCGGCTGCACCCGCTCCGCGCTCCACTACGACCTCGAATCCGGCCGCCGTCAGGCGCCCGATTGCATCTGGCACAAGTGCCACACGACCTTCGCCGGCGGCAGCCTCACGGGGAACGACGATTCGCACACCATGAATCTACGGGAAGGGATTTCGCCGCGTGGGGGGAACCTCACACTTCGTGCACCGTCTCTCCTCACTCACCGATGCCATGCGCGCGTGCGACCCCTCGCTCGAGGGTCATGCGTCCCGTGTCGGGAGTCACGCCGGGGTCATGGCGGAGCGCCTGGACTGGTCGGACGATCAGCTCCGCGTGCTCCGACTTGGCGCCGCGCTGCACGATGTGGGCAAGGTGAACCTTCGGCCCGGGCTGCTGCAGAAGCCGGGCCGCCTCGATCCGGAGGAGCTCTCGGCGCTCCGCGCCCATCCCGTCGAGGGTGCGTGGCTGATTGCCGGAATCCCGACCTTCGAGCCTGCCCTGCCGTACGTGCTCTTCCACCACGAGCGCTGGGACGGGGGCGGGTATCCGACCGGGCGTTCCGGCAGCGAAATTCCGCTCGAGGGCCGTCTGCTTGCAGTAGCGGACGCCTTCGACGCCATGACCTCCCTCCGCCCGTATCGCGATCGCCTCTCGTCGGACGGGGCGGCGGCCGAGGTCGAGCGGTGCGCGGGTACACAGTTCGACCCGACCCTCGCGCAGATCTTCGTGGATGCGCATGCATCCGGCGAGATCGTCACTGAGTGCAGCGTCTCCGTCGCCGTCTAGCGATACTCGAGCGCATGACCCGACGGCCACGCTGCAGAACGGGATGAGGTCGTCGATCAGGTGACGGCCGAAGCCAACAGCCTCAGAGCGACGCCCAGACCTCCAGCTTCGTCTTCGTCCGCTCGATCACGTCGTCGGTGAACTCGATCGTTCCGGCGTGGCCCCCGAGATCTGCCGTTCGCATTCCCCCGGCAACGGCCTCGAGGCACGCCTCGCGGATCGCTCGACCCGCGTTCTGGCCTTCGATGTAGTCGGCGTGACCGAGAAGGGCCGCGCAGGCGAGGATCATCGCCATCGGGTTTGCGACGTCCTTGCCGAAGAGCGACGGAGCCGTACCGTGCGCCGCTTCGGCCATCAGCGCCGAAGGCACGTAGTCGTCCCCGAAGGCGACGAGCATCGACTCGGAGCCGGCGATCGAGCCAAAGAGCGGCAGGACGAGGTCGGAGAGGATGTCGCCGTCGCGGTTGAGGGCGGGAATCACCATCGGGGATCCGCTCGACGAGATCAGGAGTGCGAACGTGGCGTCGATCAACTGGGGCTCGTACTCGACGTCGGGATGCCGCGCGGCTGCGGCGTCCATCTCCTCCTTCAACATGCCCTCGTACACGGGGCTGACCGTGTACTTGGGTCCGCCAAAGACCTTCGCGCCCATCCGCTCTGCCTGCCGGAAAGCGAACTCGGCCACGGCCTTGCAGATTCCGCGCTCGATGCGCTCGGTGCGATAGGCTACCTCGTCGTCGCCCGTGCCCTCGCGCCACTCCTTGGCGCCGTACGCGTCGCCGACCGCCATCCGCACGACCGAGATGGGTGAGTGGACACCGCCGAGCGGAACGACCCCGGGAATTCGCCGACCTGTACGCACGATCACCTTGCCGCCGATCTCCTCGCGGAGGATGCGATTCGGCGAACCGACGTCGGTTGGCGACTCGGGCGTCACCGTCGCAGCTTTGATCCCGAACCCGTGCTCGCGGATGGCAATCGCTGCCTCGTGGACGACGCCGTTGTTTGTGGTTCGACGGTTCGCGAGTGAGAGGTCGAACCGTGGGAGCGCGAGCTCCAGGCCGATGACGTCTCGGTCGAGGAGACGCAGGGACGCTTCGAGAAGCTCCTGGCCCGTTTCGTCTCCTTCGAGAACGACGATTGTGCGCGACTCCATCGCGCCATAGTAGTCGCGGCTGGGCGGGCGTCGATCGGTTGGCCGTCCCCGAAATGACCGGTAAAATGAGCGGTGATCAATACCCTCAGCTATTCGATCGCTCGAAGGCGAAGCGTTCGATCGATCGAGAGAGGAATCCCGATGGCTCGAAAGACGGTTCTTGTGTGTGACAACTGCGGCGTCGAGGTGGATGAGGGCCGCGGCGCAACGCTCCGCGTCACGTTCACCGATGCACGTCGCGGCGCGAAGGCGGCTGACCTCTGTGACGGCTGCGCGGGCACGATGCCCGGGATCGCCGTCGCACGTCGCGGGCGCAAGCCGAAGTCACTTAGCTAGTACGAGGCGCCGGGTCGGCGGGCGGATCAGTCGCCCGCCGACCGGCTTTTCGCACTTTGCGACAGGCCGCTCGTCGCATAAGAGGGTCGCCGCGATTGCCCCGACTACGATGGACAGATGGGTCTCTCACTCGTCTACGGTCCGGCGCACGCTGGAAAGGTCGCGCTCCTGCTCGACCGATTTGTCGATGCGCTCGACCGTGACCCCTGGCTCATTGTTCCGAACCGCGTCGATGTCGACCGCGTCGAGCGCGAGCTCGCCGGGAGGCGTGGCGCTCTTCTCGCGGGCACGGTAGGCACGTTCGACACGCTCTTCGCCGCACTGGCGGGAAGCGATGTTCCAGGTCGCGTCCTCGGAGACGCCGGTCGCGGTTTGATCGTCCGGCAGCTTGTCGGCGCTTCTGCGCTCGACGCGTTCGGGGCGTCGTCACGGTTCGCCGGGTTCGCAGACTCGCTCGGCGGCGCGCTGACCGAGGTCGAGGCCAACCTGCTCGCTCCCGAGGATCTCGGTGGCGACTTCGCGACGCTCGCGCGGGCATACGCGGTCGAGCTGGCACGGCTGGGAGTTCACGATCGCGGCATGGTGCGCCGCCGCGCCGTCAACCGGCTCACGACGGACCTCGATGCCTGGAACGGTGCGCCGGTTTTCGCGTACGGCTTCGAGGATCTCACCGGCGCCGAATGGCGCCTGATCGAGGCCCTCGCAGCTCGCGGAGAGGTGCACGTCTCGCTGCCGTACGAGCCGGGCCGCGCCGTGTTTGCATCGCTGCAACGAACGTCTGACGACCTGAGTGCCCTGGCGTCAGGAGAGATCGTGGAGATGGCGGCCGGTTCGCGGGCATACCTTCCTGGTGGGATCGCCCATCTCGAGCGCCATCTCTTCGAGGACGGGCGCTCGCCTGTCCCGCTCGACGGCTCGATTCGCTTCCTCGAGGGGGCCGGACGGCGCGCGACGCTCGAGTCGCTCGCAGAGACGATTCTCGACCTCGTCCGCGAGGGCACCGATCCGGAGGAGATCGCTGTCGTCTGCCCGTCGCTCGAGCGCTCGCGCGCATCGATCGAGACGGCCTTCGGCACGCTCGGTGTGCCGTTCTCGGTCGAGGGTCAGACGAGGCTCGGAACGACCGCCTTCGGTCAGTCGCTGCTTTCTTTGCTGCGGTTCGCGTGGAGTAACGGGACGCGCAGAGACCTGTTTGCGTTTCTCCGCACGCCGTACGGAGGGCTTGGCCGCTCCGACGTCGATTTCCTCGAAGGGCGCCTGCGTGGCCGGGCCGTGCTCCGCGGGGAGCGGACGCTCGAGGAGATGACGAAGCTGCGAACAGGCCGGCCACTGCCGATCCTGGAGGCCATTGCCTCCGAGGATGGCTCGCTCGCTGCCGCTGCTTCGATCGTGGAGACGATGCTGCGCAACGCGTACGGCCTCGGGATGCCGCCGACGGCGATGAGTGCGCGACGCGACCTCCGGGCTGCGGACGCGGCCCGTGGCGTGTTCGCCGAGCTGCGCTCCCTCGGTGGGGCCGGTGTCACGGTCTCAACGGACGACATTCTCACCGCCCTCGACCACGCGACCGTTCGCGGCGACGGCGCAGGCGCACCGGGGCGGGTTGCGGTTCTCGACCTCGCTCGGGCACGAACGCGGACCTTCGAGGCCGTGTTCGTGATCGGTCTCGAGCAGGGCTCGTTGCCGCGCCGAGCTTCGACGTCACCCTTCTTCGACGATGAGACGCGCCGCGACCTCGATGGCACGCACGGCGCCCGGCTCGAGCGGCCTGACGCGGTGAGTCGTGATCGCTACCTGTTCTACACGGCGTGCAGCCGGCCGCGCAGGCTCCTCACGCTCGTGCGTGAGGCCGCCACGGATGACGGCTCGCCGCGCGAGCCGAGCCCCTTCTGGGAGGCCGTCTGCGAGCTGTTCGACTCGGATGACGTACGCCGCGCCACGACACGACGCCCCCTCGCTCGCCTGACGTGGCCGATCGAGTCGGCGCCGACGGAGCGCGAACGGCTCCGCTCGCTCGCCCGTCTTGCAGCCCAGGACCCGCGCGAGGCCGACGCGCTCGCGTACGCGAATGG
>JAJAZN010000086.1 GCA_026785685.1 Thermoleophilia bacterium | reverse complement strand
TTCGGCTTCTGGGACTGGGTTGGCGGGCGGTACTCGATGGACTCGGCGATCGGGCTCTCGACGATGCTCGCCATCGGGCCCGACGGATTCGAGCGACTCCTCGCCGGCTTCCACGCGATGGACGAGCACTTCCGTACCGCTCCGCTCGCCGGGAACATGCCCGTGCTGATGGGCCTCCTCGGCGTCTGGTACTCGGACTTCTTCGGCGCCCAGACCGCGGCCGTGCTTCCGTACGACCAGTACCTGGAGCGGTTCCCCGCCTATCTCCAGCAGCTCACGATGGAGTCGAACGGGAAGAGCACGCGCGTCGACTCCGCACCAGTGGAAGTCGACACGGGGCCGATCATCTGGGGCGAGCCCGGAACGAACGGTCAGCACAGCTTCTACCAGCTCATCCATCAGGGAACGCGTCTGATCCCGTGCGATTTCATCTGCTTCGTGGAGAGCCTCAACCCGGTCGGAAACCACCACGACCTGCTTGTCGCGAACGTCTTCGCGCAGGCCGAGGCGCTCGCGTTCGGGAAGACGGCCGAGGAGGTCGCGGCGGAGGGGAATCCCGCCTGGCTCGTGCCGCACCGGACATTTGCAGGCAACCGGCCCTCGAACGTGCTCATGGCGGAACGGCTCACCCCTGAGGTGCTCGGAGCGCTCGTGGCGCTGTACGAGCACAGCGTGTTCGTACAGGGCGTTGTCTGGTCGATCAACTCGTTCGACCAGTGGGGCGTCGAGCTCGGGAAGGTTCTCGCGCAGCGAATCGTGCCGGAGCTCGAAGCGACCGACGAGCCCGACCTGAAGCACGACACGTCGACGAACGCACTCATCCGGCGCTACCGGCGGCTGCGCGGAACCCGGGCGACCGGCTGAAGCCAGCCACCGGCAGTCAGGCCTCGGGGTTTGGCCATGGCACAGCTTCAGCCAGGCGCCGGAACGGCCATCGGCGTTGGGGTGCGGCCGTGGTGGCCGGCTTTGGCCGGTCGCCCGGGCTGCTTGCGGACGCCGCCACCCGAACACGCTCCCGAAACGGGGTCGTGTGGAGGTCGAAGCCTCGGCGTCCTGTTGTCCCTCATGATCTCACCGTGATCAGCGCCCGGGGAGCCAGCGCCGCACGAGCCTGATTCTGCGCGCCGGCCGATTCGTCCGATCCTCCGCTGCATCGGCGCTCGCGGTCACGGCCGCGATCGCGTGCGTTGCGATGAAGCGCAGCGGCTCGGGCTCCCAGCGTCGGCTCGCATGACCGACCCACGGCAGGCTGGTCAGCTCGCTCTCTGTGTCGGTGATCAGATCCGCAAGAGTGCGCCCGGCGAGGCTCGAGGCGACGACCCCGTGGCCCGAGTAGCCGCCGGCGCGCGCGAGCCCCGAGGCCCGGTCGAACTCGACACCCATGCTCCAGTCGCGCGGCGCGGCGAAATAGCAGCCCCAGCGATGGCTGATCGCGGCGCCCGACGCGGCGGGAAAGAGCCGCCGCAGTGCCTGCTCGAGCCGCGCGTGGATCGCAGGCTGAATCTCGTCGCTCTCCCGGATCGCCCCTCCGCGTCGATAGGTCAGTCCGCGCCCGCCCAGGGCGATCCTTCCGTCCGGTGTCCGCTGGGCGTAGACGAACTGGTAGCGCTGGTCGGCAACCGGCGCGGAGCTCGCCCAGCCGATCTCGCCCCACGCCTCCCCAGACAGCGGCTCGGTCGCGAGCATGTGGGAGGCGATCGGGAGGTAGGAGCGGCTCTCGCCGGGCAATAGTGTGGTGAACGCCTCGGTCGCGCGCACGACGACGTCCGCGCGGAGTGATCCTCTGGTGCAGGTCACGAGTTGCGATGCGATCGAGGTCGCCGGCGACCGTTCGTAGATCACGACCCCGCGCCGCTCGCACGCCTCGGCGAGCCCACGCGCCAGGCGAGCAGGGTCGGCGCGGGCGCAGTGTGGCGTGTACGTACCGCCGAGGGCTCCCTCGACCCGTACCTCCTTCTCGATCTCGGCGGCCGTTACGAACCACGCGTCATCGTCCGTGTAGCCGCGAGCGAGCTTCCCCTCGAGCCCTGCCTTCGCTCGCGCGAGTTGCGGCGCGCTCGTCGCAACGCGGTACGCGCCGCCCTTGATCCAGCCACACTCGATCGCCTCCCCCGCGACGACCGAGCCGATCCAGTCGATCCCGTCGATCATCGCCCGCTCCGCCCGCACGATCCCGTCCCTCCCGTGCGACCGCTCGTACACGCGCGCCTCCCCGGCGATGCCGGCCGAGACAAACCCTCCGTTGCGACCTGAGGCACCGTAGCCGACCGTTTCCGCCTCGACGATCGCGATGCGGATCCCGGGATCACGCACCGTCAGCGCGTACGCGGTATAGAGGCCCGTGTACCCGGCGCCGACGATCGCCACGTCGACGTCGACGTTTCCCGCGAGCTGCGGGCGGGGCGTGAACTCAGTGAGCGCGCCGTCGAGCCAGAGGCTCCGCTGTCGGTACCGCGCATGGTCGTCCATCGAAATGGAGCCTCAGCCGAGCAGAGAGGCGGCGGCCTCGTCGAGAATCACCGTCGTCACGCCCTGCCGGGAGCGGACGAGGCTCGCGGGCGTCAAGCGCGACGGCTCCTCGCCGAACGCACGTCGAACGGCGGGCGCCTTTCCCTCACCCACCGAAAGAAAGACGACGTGCCGGCCCGCCTCGAGAGCGGGGATGGTGAGCGTGATCCGTTGCACAAAGGGCTCGAGTCCGGGCTCGGCCACGACCGCGAGGCGGTCGGTGACATCGAGCGAAGGCGCGTCGGGGAACAGGGACGCGGTGTGCCCATCGGGGCCGAGGCCGAGCAGGACGAGATCGAGTACCTCGTCCGTGAGGGCAGCATCGTAGAGGGCAGCTGCCGCATCGGGCGGCAGCGTTGTCGCCATAGCGCGCACGGTCGGTGGGACGACGAGGCGGTCGATCAGCGCCTGGCGTACGAGCAGCTGATTCGAACGGGGATCCTGCGGCGACACACAGCGGTCGTCGCCGAACCAGACCTCGGCGTCACCCCAGTCGGAGTGCAGCTCTGCGGCGAGCTCGTACGCGCGTTGGGGCGTCGACCCGCCTGCGAGGACGATCGATCCGCCCGCGGTTGCTGCCTCGGCGAGCAGTCCGGCAGCGGCCGTTGCTGCCGCTTCGGCGTCCGGGGTGACGAAGATGTCGAGGCCCATCGCTCTATCTTCTCAACTACGCTCTCGTCCGTGAACGTGACCATCGTCCGCCGATCATACGAGGCCTTCGCGCGGGGAGACATGGACGCTGTTGTCGCGGACATGGACGACGCGATCGAGTGGCAGCAGGCGCAGGGCCTGCACCATGGTGGGACGTATCGCGGCCTGGCGGAGGTCAGGGCAAACATCTTCGATCCGCTCGACCGTGACTGGTGGTCGGAGTTCTCCGCGGTCGCCGACGAGTTCCTCGATGCAGGAGACGAGGTCGTTGTGCTCGGGCGCTATCGGGGTGTCGCGCAGGAGACGCGGAAGATCCTCGACGTCCCGTTTGTCCACATCTGGTCGCTTCGCGACGGCAAGGCGTGGCGCTTCCGACAGTTTCTCGACACCGCGGGGTGGATCGAAGCGCTCGCGCCCGAGGTGTGAACGAACTGTGACCGGGTTGACATGTCACACGCGCGACTGCTTCACTCCTACGACCCCGTTCGTCGGGAGGGCCGAGAACGGGTCGTGTGTGCGCAACAACTTTGCACAATTGACGTCCAACATCATGCACACCCATCAAGGAGGAGTAAGGGAATGAAACGACGTGGAATGTCGGTGATCGCTGCCGTGGCCGTTGTGGCCTCAGCGTTCGCCTCAACCGCGGGCGCCGGTTCGACGACGGCCGCGAAGACCCAGGCAGTCAGCTGCAAGGGGACGCTCAAGATCGGCTTCACGGCACCGTTCACCGGTGGCGCGGGCTTCCTGGGCAACGAGCAGCTGAGCTGGGCCAAGTACGCGGTCAAGACGCTGGCGCCCAAGTACGGTCTGAAGGTCAAGATCATCACGGGTGACACGCCCGTCGAGCAGGGTCCGGCGATAGCGCAGACCATCGCGCAGAAGTTCATCGCCGACAAGACGGTCGTCGCAGTCCTCGGGCCGTCGACGTCCGGCAACGTGGCAGCATCGAGCGATGCGTTCTTCGCTGCCGGTCTCGCGCACATCTCCCCGTCGGCAACGCGCACGTCGCTGACGAAGGGTGCGGTCAAGGCCGCCACTCCGGCGTTCTTCCGCGTCGTCCCGGGTGACTATATCCAGGGCCCGTCGGATGCCAACTTCATGATCAAGAAGGGTGCCAAGAACGTCGTTCTGTTCGACTTCCAGGAGCCGTACTCCGAGGGCCTCTCGGACGCTGCTCAGATTGTCCTGAAGGCGAAGGGCGTCACGACGACGCGTCTCTCCGTTGCCAACACCGTGACGGACTTCTCGTCGTTCGTGACGAAGGTCCCGAGCAGCGCGGACTTCGTCTTCTTCCCCACGCAGAAGCCGGGTGACGCGCAGAACATCGCGCAGCAGCTGCTCGAGCAGGGCAAGAAGGCAAAGGTCTTCGGCGGCGACGGCTCGAACGACGCCTCGCAGTTCAAGGTCCCGGGTTCGTTCGTTTCGAACTTCGCTCCGGACATCAGCGGGTTCGCGTACAACAAGGCGGTCATCGCCGGTTGGAAGAAGGACAACCCCGGCGAGGCGCTCGGCTCGTTCGGTCCCCCGGCGTACCTCGCCGCTCAGGTCGCGCTCAACGCGATCAAGAAGGCGTGCGTTGTCGGCAAGGGCTCGATCAAGGATCGTCGTGACGTCGTTCGTAACGTCAAGAAGATCCTGGTGAAGAACTCGATCCTCGGTGGTGACTTCCGCTTCTCGACGAAGTCGAATGATCCGCTGAACGCGAAGTTCTACATCTTCGAGATCCAGGGGAACGGCTCGTACAAGCTCGTCGGCTAACCGACGCGTGAGCATCGGGGTTGGGGGGCGGGCGGGGGGCCGCGCCCCCCGACCTGTTTTTGTATGTGGAGGGGGGCGTGCTCGCACCCGCCGCGG
>JAJAZN010000085.1 GCA_026785685.1 Thermoleophilia bacterium | reverse complement strand
GGCCCAGAGCAGCGACGGTCGCGCGCGTCACCGCGTCGTCCGCGCCCGGATCGGGAACGAGTTCGAACTCCATCCCGGAAAGGCTACGCGAGCTGAATCAAGCGTGCCGCGGTCGCCTTGAAGGATGCGACGACGGTCTCCCCCTCGCGGAGACCGAGGCGCTCGACCGAACCGGTCGTGGTCTCACCCGCGAGAGGCCCCCCCCGAATGCGCACACGATTGCCGATCGTGCCGAGGGGATCGCTCGGTGCTGCAATGTGGTTGACCGTCGCATCCTCGGGTGCGGTTCGCGAGACAGCCACCTCCCACGGATGAACAGCGACCGCGACACGGCCGACACCAACATCGGTTGTCCAAGCCACGCCTCCCACGTCGAGGACGACGCGCGTCAGCCCATCCCTGCCGGGCTCCGCGACACCGTGCAGGAGCGTGGCGCCGGTGAAGCGTGCAACGAACGGGTCGGCGGGCGCCGCCCCGAGCGCTGACGCAGTGCCGACCTGGAGGAGACGCCCTTCGACCATTACGCCGACGCGGTCGGCCAGGGATGCGGCGTCCTCGAAGTCATGCGTTACGAGGATCGTCGGCAGCCTGAGGCTCGCAAGGAGATCGCGCAACTCGCCCCGGACGGCGTCGCGGGTATGCGCGTCGAGCGCGGAAAGCGGTTCGTCGAGCAGGAGGACCGCGGGTTCCCGCGCGATCGCGCGCGCGAGCGCAACGCGCTGGCGCTCGCCACCTGAGAGCTGTGCCGGGCGCTCGCGTGCGAGACCCCCTATCCGCAACCGCTCCAGAACCTCGTCGACGAGGCCGGCGCTCGTAGCGCCAAAGGCCACGTTCGCACGTACCGACAGGTGCGGGAAGAGCGCGTACTCCTGGAACACAAGACCGACAGACCGGTTCTCCGGCGGTGCGTCGATACCCCTCACCGTGTCGAGCCACGCGGTTCCGTCGAGAGCAATGCGGCCCACATCTGGGCGGAGCAGCCCAGCGATCGCTCGCAAGACGCTCGACTTGCCCGCGCCGGAAGGGCCTACGAGAGCCACGGTCTCCGACCCGACCTCGAGCGTCAGCTCGAGGCGGACGTCGCGGAGACCGTGGGAAAGAGTGAGGGCGAGCGACGCCATGAGGGTATCAGTTTGACGGGGAGGAGCACAGCGGCACTCACGACGACCAAGAGGGCGCCGATTGCGAGCGCCGTGTCGAAATCGACGTCGAATTGCTCGTAGACAGCGAGCGAGAGGGTCTGGGTCACGCCTTGCAGCGAGCCGGCGAACATGATGGTGGCGCCGAACTCGCCGATGCCACGGGCGAACGACAGTGCGGCGCCTGCCGTCAGCCCGCTGAGTGCGAGCGGTAGGGCCACCCGCCCGAATGTCCGCGCCGGCCCGGCGCCGAGCGTCCGTGCCGCATCGGTGAGTGTCGAATCGACCTCGCCGAACGAGGCGACTCCGGTCCGGATGTAGAAGGGGCCGGCAACGAACACCACAGCGAGCACGACAGCGATCTTGGTGAAGGCGACCTCGACCCCGAGCGCAGACAGCGAGCTGCCGAGCAGTCCCAGGCGCCCGAATGTGACGAGCAGCCCGATGCCTGCGACAGCCGGCGGGAGAACGAGCGGAAGCTCGACGAGCGTGATCGCAAGATTTCGCCCGGGGAATGTCCGGGTCGCGAGGAGGTATGCCGTCGGCGTCCCGAAGGCGATGATCAGCGCCTGCGCGACGACGGTCGTCTCGAACGTCACGATCAGTGCATCGCGCGCGACGTCAGAGCCCAGTGCAGCGAACAGGTCTCCGGGAGGGATGCGAAGAAAGATCGCAGCAATCGGGACAACGAGAAACGCGAGCGTTGTACACGTCGCAAGAAACAGGATCACGGGGAAGAGCCTTCTCACCGGGGCAGGCCGAATCCGGCACCGCGGAGGACGTTGCGCCCATCGCTTCCGAGCAGCTCGATCACGAAGGCCTGCGCCGCGGCGAGATTGGCCGGCTTCGCCGCGATCGCGGCCTCGTACACCACCGACGGCTGGGCGCGTGGCGGGATGGGGATCACCCGCACCTTCCCCGCTACTGGCCGCACGTCGGTTGCGTAGACGAAGCCCGCGTCCGCTTCACCGAGGGCCACCTTGGCGACGATCCCCTTGACGTCGGGTTCGAGGCTCACCGTCTTGCGGAGAACGCGAAGAAGCGAGAGCCGCTTCAAGACCTCCCGCGTGTAGAGGCCGATCGGAACCTTCGGGCCGGCAACCACGAGCCGTAGCTTCGGCCGGCGCGCGAGATCGGCAACGCTCGTGATCCTGGCGGGGTTGCCCCGGGGAACGATCAGCACCAGCGTATTCGTCGCAAACGCGACCGGCCGCCGAACGAGCCCTTCGGCAAAGAGCGCCCTCGTGTAGACGGGGCTCGCCGAAAGAAAGACATCGAACGGATACCCCTGGCGGGCCTGCTGGGCGAGCTGATTCGAGCCGCCGAACGATGCGCGTGCACCCGAGTCGAGCTTCGGCAGCGCGTCGGCGAGTGAGGCCGCCGCAAGCACCGTCGCGGGCTCGTCTGCCCCGCGGATGCCCCCACCCGAAGCGACGCCAACGGCAAGCACCGCCGTGACGAGAAGGAGCACGCACGGGACGGTCGCCCGTCTCACGTCTCGACCATCACACTCGTGGACTTGATCACGCCCGTGGCGCTCATCCCCACCTCGAGCCCGAGATTCTCCGCCGACTCGCGCGTGATGATCGCGACGACACGCGACGGCTCCGTCACGTCGATCTCGATGCGAGCGAGTAAACCGTCGATCTCGACCGATCGTACAACGCCGCCAAAACGATTTCGGGCCGACGAGACCTGCGATCCCTCGTGCCCACGAAGACGCTCGATCTCGGCGGCCGTGACGATCCGCCGGTTCGCGGAGTCACGTTGCACCTCGATCTTTCCCTCGCGATCCCAGCGCCTGAGCGTGTCGAGACTGATCCCGAGCATCCGGGCGGCCTGAGCGGCAGTCGCGTTTTGCATAGGCACTACCTATGTAGGTTACCGTACATTCACTCAGTGTGGCCTCTACCGGCCCGCGAGCAACCTGGCGATCTCCGCGATGTGCCTGTCATCCGTGCCGCAGCAGCCTCCGAGCAGCGTCAGATCGTGTTTGCGGCCAACGTTGACCACCTCACGGGCAAACAGCCCCGGCTCGGCCGTCTCGAGGTCGACGAGGCCGTCGAGCTCGTCGGGATCCCGCGCGGACGTGTTGGCGAGCACGCCCACGACTCTGTCGGTAACACCCGGTGACGTGCCGAGCGCAGCATCGGCAACGCGGGGATGGACACAGTTGAGGATGTATGCCGTCGGTGGCGGATCCGCGTGGTCGTCGATCGTCGCAACGGCATCCGCGAGTGAGGTGCCATCGAGGAGCCTCCCCGTCGGCCTCACGACAAACCCCACGAGGTAGGGAAGACCGGTCGCGCCCATCGCCAGCGCGAGCCCGATCGCCTCCGACAAGGCGGGAAGCGTCGCGCAGACGAGGAGATCGACGAGAGAGTCCGCGAGTCCGTCGGCCTGGGGAGCGTGGTAGCGCCGAGCCGCGCCGACAGCGAGCGCTTCGGCCGGGACGTAGGCGTCTCCGGCCGGGCCGAGCAGACCGCCTACGAGGACGGTGCCGCCCGATGCTCGGCCTTCGCGCGCGATCTCCTGGACGAGATCAGCGTTGGCTCGATTGAGGTCGGCACCATTCCACGCCGATGCCTCGACCCGTGCCGCGGTCGCGCGCCAGGTATCAGTCTGCAGGAGCATCGGCAGCCCTTGCGCGAGCCCGATCTGGAGGTAGCCGCGGTGGATGTCTGCCAGTACGGGGCCAAACCGCTCATCGAGGGCGAGTGCTCCCGTGCCAACGTCGGGGTCGAACGGCACGTCGGGATGACGGCGGAGCCGCTCGTAGACGGATCCCTCGGCGAGCAGCGGTTCGTCACCGCCGGCCTGGGCGCCGAGGAGGACGCTGACCACCGATCTCACCCTCCCGGCCACGAGCCGTTACGCGAGCGCGGCGATGCGATCGACGAGTGACGAGAGCACCGCGAAAGCCGCCTCGACCGGCTCCGGACCTGTCATGTTCACGCCCGCGAGGCGGAGCGCATCCAGCGGGTAGAGCGACGCTCCCGCCGAGAGGAAGGCCAGGTAGTTGTCGGCGGCACCGTGCTCGCCGGCGATGACTCCGGCGGCGAGGGCGTGAGCTGCGAAGATCCCGGTCGCGTACTGGAAGACGTAGAACGGCGCGTAGAGATGGGAGAACTGGGCCCACGTGATGCCTAGCCGGTCGCGGTCAATCTCGACTTCGGGCCCGAATCCCTCCGCAAAGAGATCGGCAGTGCGTTCTCCGAGCCAGTCCGCCGTCACGCCCTCGTCGCGTCCGACGCGCTCGTGGACTTCACGCTCGACACGCGCAAGCGTCGGCATGGTGAAGAAGTAGCGCTGGAAGTTGGCCATCGCCTCGTCCAGCACCGCAAGCTGGATCACCGGATCGGTCACCGTCTCGAGGAGATAAACACGCAGCAACGCCTGGTGGAAGTTCGAGGCGACCTCGGCCACGAACATCGAGTAGTACGTGTACGGCTGCGGCTGTGACTGCCACGTCAGATACGAGTGCATCGAGTGGCCCAGCTCGTGGGCGAGCGTCCCGAGAGCGACCGCTGTGCCGTCGAAGTTCATCATGATGAAGGGCGAGGTTCCGGGCGATCCCCCAGAAAAGGCGTTGCCCATCTTCCCGGCGGTCGGGTAGACGTCGACCCAACGCTCATCGAGACAGCCACGTCGAACGGTCTCGACGTACGGGTCACCCAGAGGAGCCAGAGATCCACAGATCCACTCGACGCTCTGCTCGTAGGTGAAGACGGGTGACGTTGCGCCGAGGGGGGCCGCGGCGTCCCAAGGACCGAGGCGCTCGACCCCGAGGACGCGGCGCCGGAGCTCCCAGTACCGATGCCACGTCGGCAGATTCCTCTCGAAGACGCCAAGGAGGCTGTCGAAGACCTCGGTGGGGAGATTCGAGGCCGTCAGCGACGCCGAGAGTGTTGAGCTATGCCGCCGGACACGCGTCGAGAACACCGCCTGCTTGACGGCCGTGCCAAGTGTGGCGGCAAGAGCGTTCTGGACACCGATGTGTCCATCGGCGTAGCTCTCCCAGCCGCTACGACGCAGCACTCGATCCGGGCTCGAGCTGATCTCGTCGATCGTTCCCTGCGTCACCTCGAAGGGCTTGCCGTCGGCGGCGATTGCGGGTCGAAACACGAGGCCGCTGTCGACGAGCGCGCTGAATCGCGCGAGGCGGTCAAAGCGGGATGTTTCCGTGCTTTCGCTTCGGTGCCGGCTCTCGCTTCGCGAGGTGCATCTCGAGCGCCCTGATCAGATAGGGCCTCGTTGCTCGAGGCTCGATCACGTCGTCGACGTAGCCGCGTTCGGCCGCCGAGTAGGGGTTCGCGAAGCGCTCCCTGTAATCGGCGATCAACTCGGCGCGCCGCGCATCCGGCTCGGCCGCATCGGCGAGCTCCCCGCGGAAGATGATGTTGACGGCTCCCTCTGGCCCCATCACGGCCACCTCCGCGGTCGGCCAAGCAACGTTCACGTCGGCCCTGATGTGCTTGGAGCTCATCACGTCGTACGCACCGCCGTACGCCTTACGCGTGATGACCGTCAGCTTCGGCACCGTCGCCTCGGCGTACGCGTAGAGCAGCTTCGCTCCGTGCCGGATGATCCCGCCCCACTCCTGCTCGGTTCCCGGCAAGAACCCGGGCACGTCGACAAACGTGACGAGCGGGATGTTGAACGCGTCGCACGTCCGCACGAATCGCGCTGCCTTGACGGACGCGTCGATGTCGAGCACACCAGCGAGTGCATTCGGCTGATTCGCCACGATCCCCACGGCGTGGCCTCCAAGCCGCGCGAAACCACACACGATGTTCTGCGCGTAGTCCGCTTGCAGCTCGAGGAAGTCGGCGTCATCGACGACGGCGTTGATCACCTGCTTGATGTCGTACGGCTTGTTGGGAGAGTCGGGCACGAGGGTGTCGAGCTCGGGCGCCTCACGCGCAACGGGGTCTGCCGGCGCGGCATACAACGGCGTTTCGAGGTTGTTCTGGGGGAGAAACGAGAGGAGATAGCGCGCGTCCTCGATCACCGCCTCTTCGCTCGCGGCAACGAGATGCGCGACGCCCGACTTCGCAGCATGTGCTGCGGCACCGCCGAGCTCCTCCTGTGTCACGTCCTCGCCGGTCACCGCCTTCACGACGTCGGGGCCTGTGATGAACATGTAGGACGTCCCCTCGGCCATGAGGACGAAATCGGTGATCGCGGGCGAGTAGACGGCACCGCCCGCACAGGGCCCGAGCACGAGCGAGATCTGGGGAACGACACCAGAGGCCTGCACATTGCGCCAGAAGATCTCGGCATATCCGGCGAGTGAGACGACACCCTCCTGGATCCGGGCGCCCCCCGAGTCGTTGATCCCGACGACGGGGCAGCCGACCCTCACCGCCATGTCCATCACCTTGCAGATCTTCTCGGCGAAGACTTCGCTCAACGAGCCGCCAAAGACCGTGAAATCCTGGGAGAAGACGCAGACCGGTCTCCCGAAGACGGTGCCGTAACCCGTGACGACCGCATCGCCCGGGGGGCGCCGATCGTGCATCCCGAACTCGGTCTCGCGGTGGCGCACGAAGCGGTCGAGCTCGACGAACGAGCCCGGATCGAGCAACAGGTCGAGCCGCTCGCGGGCAAGCAGCTTCCCGCGCTCGTGCTGGCGGTCGACTGCGCGGCCCTCACCCGCATGCGCGGCAGCTTCTCGCAACTCGGCGAGCCAGGCGAGCTTCGCCGCCGTCGTGTCGTGCGTCATCCGGTCCATCCCCGCTGAGACTATCGCCCCGTCTAGGTCT
>JAJAZN010000084.1 GCA_026785685.1 Thermoleophilia bacterium | reverse complement strand
GCGACGCCGGGGTCGGCAAGGTTCGAGACGAGACGCCTCAGCGCGTCAGGCGCCCAGGTTGCGTTCGCGTCCGAGAAGGCGATCACGTCGCTCTCTGTCTCGCGTACCGCGCGGTCCTGCGCTGCAACCTTGCCCCCTCGCTCGCAGTCGATCAGTCGCACGCTGGGCTCGCGCCCTGCGACGGCGTTGACGAGCTCGTTCGTGGCATCGGTCGACGCGTCCGAGGCAACAACGATCTCGAGCCGATCGGCCGGATAGTTGAGCGCGAGAAGGTTCTCCAGCCTCCGCTCGATCACCGTCTCCTCGTTGTGGGCTGCGACGACCACGACAACCGATGGATCGGCGCCGTCATCAGGGCGAACCGGGCGCGCACGGATGCGAGCCGCGGTCTCCGCCGCAACGGGGTAGCCGAGATGCGTCCACGCGAGAGCGCCGAGCGAGCCCCAGAAAACGGTCTTCAGTACGGGCACGGGCGCAGTGTACGTTCCCCCGGCTTCACCCTGTACCGTTCGCGGCCATGCTTGGCACCGCCGACGAGCCGATCCGGGTGCTCCGTGTGATCGCACGGCTCAACATCGGCGGACCGAGCCTCCATGTCTCCTATCTCACCGAGGGCCTCGCCGATCGCGGGTATGCAACGACCTTGGCGGCCGGCGCTCTCTCGGAAGGAGAGGCGTCCATGGCGTACGTCGCGGAGCAGCGCGGCGTGGACGTCGAGTCGATACCGGGGCTGAAACGAGACGTCTCACCCACCGATGACGTGAGAGTGATCGCCCACCTCATCGGCCTGATCCGCCGCGACCGACCACACATCCTTCACACGCATACTGCGAAGGCAGGAACCGTGGGCCGGCTTGCAGCACGTTTAGCCGGAACGTGCCGGCCGCCGGTGGTCGTTCACACCTTCCATGGTCATACGCTCGCGGGGTACTTCGGGCCGGCCACGCAGGAGGCCTACCGGCGGATCGAGCGGGGACTCGCGCGGAACACCGATGCGCTGGTTGCCGTCTCACCAGAGGTGCGCGACGAGCTCGTGGCCCTTGGCGTGGCTCCCGCCTCACGGTTTACCGTCATTCGCCTGGGAGTCGACCTCTCCGAGCGAATGGCCGGAGCGTCCGATGGGGTGGCTCTGCGCGAGTCTCTCGGCGTTCCACCCGATCGGTTCTGCGTCGGCTGGGTCGCCAGGATGACCGCGGTCAAACAACCCGACGACGTTCTCGGAACGCTCAGAGCATTGCGTGATCGCGGTGTTGACGCGGCGCTGATCCTCGTCGGGGACGGGCCAGAGCGCGAAGGTATGGAAGAACGGGCCAAGCAACTCGACCTCGTCGAGGGGGTGCATTTCGTCGGTTTCCAGAACGACGTCGGGCCGTGGTTCCACGCCTTCGACGTTCTTCTCCTGCCGTCCCGGAGCGAAGGAACGCCTGTGAGTGCGATCGAGACGCTGGCGTCAGGGCGTCCGGTCGTCGCGACGGACGTCGGTGGCACACGCGACGTCGTCGAGGAGGGAATTTCGGGCTTTCTCGTGCCGTTTGGGGACGTCACGGCGGGAGCAGAGCGGCTCGAGCGACTGGCGCACGACGACGCGTTGCGCAGGCGCATGGGAGCTGCGGGGCAGGCGCGCACGCTCGAGCGCTACCGGGTGCCGCGGCTCGTCGAGGATGTCGACCGGCTCTACCGCTCACTGCTGCAGCAAAAGGGGTTGGCGGTCGCCGCAGGGGGCGGACCAGCCGCGACGAATCCTGGTTGAGATGACCTTCGACCTCACCATCCTGATGCCCGTCTTCAACGAGCGGAGCACCGTCGAAGCGGCGATCGGCGACGCACTCGGGGCCGACCTGCCCGTCACCGCGCGTCAGCTCGTCATCATCGACGACGGCTCCACGGATGGCACCCGCGAGTGGCTCGAGGCGGCAACCCTGCCCGACAACGTCGAGGTCCTTGTGCATCCGAAGAACAGGGGCAAGGGGGCTGCGATCCAGACGGGCCTCGGGCATGCCCGGGGCACGTACTCGGCGATCCTCGATGCCGACCTCGAGTACGCCGCTTCCGACCTCGGCCCCGTGCTCGAGCCGCTGCTCGCCGGCAAGGCGAAGGTCGTCTTCGGAACGCGTGCGTGGACATCGCAATCGTCGTTCAGCTTCTGGTACGTGATGGGCAACAAGTCCGTGACCATGGCGACGAACGTGCTCTACAACTGCTGGATCTCCGACGTGATGACATGCCATAAGGCCATGAGTACCGAGCTCTTTCAGTCGCTTCGGCTGCGTGAGAGAGGCTTCGCGATCGAGCCGGAGATCGCTGCGCGTGTGCTGCAGTCGGGCGCGAGGATCTACGAAGTCCCGATCGGTACTCGGCGCGCTCACGCGACGAGGGCAAAAAGCTGACCGCCACGGACGGGCTCCGGGTGCTGAAGACTCTCGTGCGCTGCAAGTTCGCGTAGAGGCTGCGCCGCGGGGGCCTGTCTACAGAACGTCCTCGTACACGGCCACGGTCGCGGCAGTCGCCGCCGCCCACCCGTAGGCAGCCCTCGCCTTCTCCCTCGCCGCAGCCCCCAGCCTGTCTCGGAG
>JAJAZN010000083.1 GCA_026785685.1 Thermoleophilia bacterium | reverse complement strand
TGTGGTTGGGCGTCCGTGCTTTTGCTGGGTGGTGTGGTTCTGCGGCGCGATCGGCCCCCTAATGACCGAGGATCTCTGCTTTCCCAACGGAGAGAGTGATGCCGGCAAGCGCATGAATGCCCCCCCAGGATTTCCTGAGGTCATGAACCTCCAACACCTCTCCTCCGCCTGTACCCATGTGCCGAGACCTAGTTGAACCAGGGAGGGTTCTGGTAGTCCGAGGTCTGGACAACGCTGGGTGACACGATCTGCTGCTGCAGTTTCTGGATCTGGAAGTAGAGGTGCGGGATCGCCTTGTTCACGTTTGACACCTGCTCGGGATAGATGAACGTCGTGTGATCACGCTTGTTCCAGTTGTAGGTTCCGTTCGCACCGACAACGAACGGCCGCGTGTTGACCATCGCGTCGATGACCTTCCGATGGTCGGTGACGGTCTTCGCCTTCTTGACGGCCGTCAGATAGAGGTTCGTGGCGTCGTAGAGAATGCCGCCGATGCTCTTCCCGGGCGGCGTCTTCCAGCGCTTCTTGTACGCCTTCTGATACGCCAGGCCAGTTGGCGTGTTGAGCACGCCCGATGCGGATGACCAAATGACCCCGTTGGAGGCCTTGCCGGCCTGCTGGCGATACTCGGGCAGCGACGGGATGTACTGCCCGTACAACAGCGACTGCGTCGGGTTGAGGGCGAACTGCTGCGTGAAGGAGACCGCGTCGCCGAGGGTCGCATCCGAGAGGAAGATGATATCGGGGTTCAGGTCGCGGACCTTCGCGAGTACCGGGCCCCATTCCGTCACAGGCGACGTCACCTGTTCGAACAGCGGGACAGTCCACCCGGCCGCTTCCATGGCAGGCTTGCACAGCTTCGCGATCGTGCTCGCGTAGTCGTCCGACGAGTAGACGATCGCGATCGTCTTCTTTCTCGGCTTGAAGCCCTGCTTCTGGATGTCCTTCACGAATGCCGGGAAACCAAGTCCATACCACTTCTGGGTCGGATCGTTCTGCCAGACGTTCCAGTACTTCGACGGGTTCTTTCGAACCTGTGTTGCGTCCTGCTCGTTCGTGTTGCAGTTGATGTACGGGATACCTGTAGCGGCCATCAGGTCGTACTCGACGCCTCCGTAGTACGTGTACCCGGTCACAACGGCGTCAACCTTGTCCTTGCCCGTGAGTTGGCGGAGCAGGGTGATCATCTTGGCGGGCTCCATCGAACCGAGGTCGAGGAACTTGAGCTTGATCTCACGGCCGAGGACGCCGCCTGCCTTGTTCCACTGCTCGACAGCGAGGATCTGCGCCTTCTTCTGCTCGGCGCCGTCAGCGGCGGCAAAGCTCGTCAACGGTGGAAGTGAGCCGATCAGGACTGTGTCCTTCATGCCGCGGTAGAGCCGCTTCGGAGCAGCGGTTGCGACCGTCCCACCGAGCGCGGAGGTGACGGCAACTCCGCCGGCCACCACCGCCGTGCGCTTGAGGAATGTCTTCCTGCTCAGCGATGTTTCGTCGGGCACCTGATTATCCATTTTCCTCTCCTCTTCCGATACGGGGATCATCGAAGTTCGCATACGACTGGCCGCCGCTCGCGGCTGTATCCAGGAGCACCGGGGAGATCGGGGACTCGATAGCCCTGGTTTGAACGTCCTCTCGCTCAATTCAGGGGCTCTCTCCTTTTGGCGTCAGCCGAGACTGATCGACAAGCATCTGGGGCTCACGGACAGTCGAATCACGGAGACAACCATGGCGCCACATCAACGCACCCGACTCCCGCGCCGGAACGCTTTGACGACGTTGTCCCTGAGGAGCTTCCGGGTCGCTGCGGCGCCGATCCGTCGCCGCAGTTTCGGGACGAACGTTCGGTAGACGTAGGTGTTCTGGCGGTCGTACTGGGAGCTAACCGGATTGGCCGAAACGGTTGCATCGGCCGAGATGAGGACTCTGTCGCCAAGGCCGGCATCGACCATCGCTGCGATCCGTTCGAGCATCGATGCGTCGTCCGTCGGACCGCCGAAGATGTCGTCTCTGTCCGCGCCGATGGCGTCGAATTGAACCATGCCACCGCGCTTCGCGACGGCGATGTGGTCGGCAGTGTCCGAGAGTTGCGCGTGGGCCCACACGAGCCGGCGAACATCGAAGCCCTCCAGTTCGAGAGTCTTCATTACTGCACGCGTCGCCAGGGCTTCGGGACTGTGCAGACCGATCGTCGCTCCCGCGCGTTTGGCGGCACGAGCAGCCGCCTGATGGATCCTCGTCTCGGCTCGTGTCGGACCGCTCTCAGTGGTTGCCGTCTTGATCCACCCCGCCCGGATCGATGTTCCCTCGATGCCAACGGTCAGCTCCGAATAGAAGTGGGTGGCGAGCTCCGCGACTGAGCTCTTCGCGAGTTGGGGAGGAACGAGGTTCTTGTAGATGCCAGTCGGGCAGACGATCTTCAGACCCGTTCGCCGGGAGATCTCACGGAGGAGGAGGACGTTGCGACCGACGCCGATGTTCGTCCAGTCGATGAGCAAATCAATCTTCTGGCACCGCAGCTGAGCGGCGCTCTCGACGCACGCCCCGGTGACATCCGCCCAGTTGACATCCATGTACGTCGCGCTCGTCGGGCCACAGAAGTCGACGAAGAAGTGTTCGTGAGCGAGCGCAGATCGCACCACTGCGCCTGGTAACGGGCCGGTGACTGTCTCGAGGACTGGGCCACGACGAGTTGCCTTTGGTAGCTCTCTCACGGAGAATCATGTATAATCGCTTATCTCTGTTTTGTCAAACACGGGTAACCATGGGTGATGCGGGTAAACATGGGTGATGGAGTGTCCGACGACCGACGAAAGGACGAGTCCGTGACAACCAAGGGCACGCAAGAGGTACTCGGGAGTTTCCACGGCGATGGCGTCTTCCCCATCGATTGGAATGAGGGTGAGAGGGATCTTTTTTGGATCTTCGATGACCTCCACATCCCGAACCCGGTGTCGCCGATGTTCTTCGACATCGGTGGCTGGTGGCTGACCTGCGATCACATGTTCCGCCGGTTCGGCACGCCGTTCGCGTCCGACTGGCTCGCCAAGAACGTCAACGGCTACGTCTACCACGCAGCGATACCGGCCGATCCGTCCCTCGCCATCGAGTCGAGCGAGTATCAGGCGCGTTACACCGCGCGCGTGCCTCGCGGTGAATGGGCTGCTGGGATCGGGGCCTATCTGGGTGCGGTTCTCCCGCACTATGCAGAGAACTTCCTCGACTGGTGGCGCGACCGGCTGCGACCGGAGATCGAGCGGAACTTCGCCTATCTCGACGATGCCCTCGAGCGGGAGCAAACGCTCGTCGAGCTCGGTGTCCTCCTCGAGGATGCGATCGACATTCACGACCGACACTGGAAGATCCACTGGATGCTGAATTTCGCCCAGTTCTCGGCAACGATGGCGTTGAACGGCACGATCGCAGAGGTCAAGGGCGATGTCGACCCCGCGCTCGTCGGACGACTTCAGAGCTCCGTCGAGGATCGGAACTGGGATGCAATCCAAGCGTTGTGGACGATGAAAGATGAGGTCCGCGACGACGCCGAGCTATCGGCAGCGTTCGCCAGCGAAACGGCAGAGCCCGTCCTGCGCGCGCTCGCGGGATCCGATCGCGGTCGCCGCTTCCTCACAGAACGACTCGACCCGCATCGCAAGGAGTTCGGAAACAAGGCGATCTGGTCGCACGAGTTCGTGTACCCGACCTGGCGAGAGAACCCGGCGCCGATCATCGAGACGATCCGCGCATACCTTGCGACGAACTACGATTACCCGGCAACCCTCGCTGCCGTGACGGAAGACCTCGAGGCAGCGAAGCGGGAGCTCATGCAGGGCATCCCCGAAGGCGAAGGACGCGAGCAGCTCAAGGGGGCACTCGAGCTCTCATTGCGAATGAACCCGCTCACGCCGGATCACCACTTCTACATCGACCAGGCGACGAACGCCTACGTTCGGCTCGTGCTCATCGCGATCGGCCGAGCCTTCGTCGAAGCCGGGACCCTCGATGACCCCGAGAGCGTGTTCTTCCTCCACTACAATGAGTTGCGCGTGCTCATCGGAGAACCGCAGAGCATCGACGCAAACGATGTCGCCGGTGATCGCCGCGACGAGCGCGAGAAGAGCTTTGCCGTCCGGCCTCCCGAGTGGATCGGCACCGCCACCGAAAGCCAGCTCGCCTTCCCCTACTACACGCTCTGGGGCTTCCCCGAGAAGTTTCACCGCAAGCCGTCCGAACAGGCAGACACGATCCAGGGGCTCGCTGGGTCTCCCGGCGTGGTTGAGGGTATCGCGAGGCTCGTCCGATCGACAGATGAGTTCGACCAGGTGGAGGACGGCGAAATCCTCGTCTGTCAAATGACCAATCCTGCGTGGGTCGTACTCTTCACGAGGATCGGCGGCCTCGTCACCGATGCAGGTGGTGTTGCTTCGCATCCTGCGGTCGTCGCCCGCGAGTTCGGCCTCCCGGCTGTCGTCGGCACGTCGGTCGCGACGGAGCGGATCGCGACCGGCGACAGAGTTCGTGTGAACGGTGCAACCGGAACGGTCGACCTCCTCGTTTTGGGCACAGACGTCAAGTGAGAGCACCGCGACTCCTCCTTCGAGAGCACATCAAGGAACAGATCCTGGAACGCATCCTGGAAGGAACCTATGAGCCCGGCGAGCGTCTCGTCGAGACGCGACTCGCCCGCGAGTTCGAGACGAGTCAGGTGCCGGTGCGGGAGGCGTTGCGCGAACTGGAGGCGCTGCGGTTCGTTGAGTCGGAGCCGTTCCGAGGGGCACGGGTTCGGGCCGTCCGACCGGACGAGATCGCCGAGATCTTCCCCGTCCGTTCAGCGATCGAGGAGGTCGCAGTTCGGGAGGCTGCACTCAGGCTTGACGGTGACGTCGAAGAGTTAACCTCCCATCTCGCTGCGATGCAGCGAGCGGGAGCCGCCGGCGATCGGCACGAGCAGGTTCTCGCGGATGTCGAGTTCCACCGGACGATCGTGGACGCGTGCGGGAATTCGATCCTGCGCGAAGTCTGGCTCTCTTTGCGGGTCGAGGGCCGAACGATGATCACAACACTCCGAGCAGGTATCGGGTTCGAAGAGATCGCCTCGATCCACGAGCCGATTGTCGTTGCAATCCAAGCCAGGGATCCCGATGCTGCGGTTTCGGCGATGCGTCACCACTTCGATGTCCTCCGTTCCGTCCTGAACAAGGAGAGTCCATGAGTCGGTTGGTCGACCTATCCATGCCCGTCCATCCCGGCATGATGACGTTCCCCCGCGTGCCGCCGCCGGACATGCGCATCCACGAGACGTGGGAAGAGTTCGCAGAGCGAATCGGTGCGGCCGAGCACGGCGCGACCTGGTTGACGGCGAGCTACATGATCTCGCAGAACGACCATGTCGGAACGCATGTCGACGCCGTCAAGCACCTCCGCGGGCCAGACGCGCCCGGCGTCGAAGGAATTCCGCTCGAGTACTGCTACTCGGACGGGGTCGTCCTCGACTTCACGCACAAGGAATCAGGCTCGCGGATCTTCCCCGACGAGATCGACGAGGCACTCGAGAAGATCGGCTACACCCTCAAGGAGCGCGATATCGTGCTCATGCACACCGGCGCCGGGGCGTATCAGGACGAGGAGCGGTACCGCACCGACCACTGTGGTATGACCGCCGAGGCGACCCGCCACCTGATCGCGCAGGGCGTCCGGATGATGGGCGTCGATGCGATCACCTTCGACCCCCCGGTGTGGGCGATGTTCGAGCAGAAGCACTTCTGGGAGGCCCACCTCGTGATGATGGACGAGGACTACTGGCACCTCGAGAACATGACCAACCTGGACAAGCTCCCGCCGCACGGCTTCAAGCTCTCCGTCTTTCCGATCAAATGGATGGGAACCACGGCGGCGCCGGTGCGAGCCGTCGCGATCATCGATGACTGAGGTCGTCGTCTGGTTCGACGACAGCCCGTGCCTCGACCTCCGTGTGTCCGGTGGCAAAGGCGCGAGTCTCGCCGCCATGGCTGCCGCCGGGTTGAACGTCCCACCGGGGTTCGTTGTTCGAGCCGACGTGATGGCATCGCTCGTCGACGCGGAGGCACTTCGAGCCTGCGCACGGGAGCTCGACTGGGCCGCCGCGCAGAAGCTCGTCGGCGCGTGCAGGCCTCCCCGAGAGCAGATCGGCTTGGCCTATGATCGTCTCGGTGGTTCCGTCGCCGTCCGGTCGTCGGCCTGCGCGGAGGATTCCGAGGAGGCGAGCTTCGCGGGCCAGCAAGAGACATTCCTCGAGGTCGAGGGTGCAGAGGACGTCTGCGACCGTGTTGTCGAGTGCTGGGCGTCGTTCTTCAGCGAGCGGGCCCTGTTCTATCGCTCACAGAAGGGCTCGCTCGACGACCTCGACATGGCGGTCGTCGTGCAGAGGATGATCGACGCCGAGAAATCCGGCGTTCTCTTCACCGTCGACCCGGTTGCACGGCGGCGGGACAGGCTCCTCGTCGAGGCGGTCTTCGGGCTCGGCGAGCAGGTGGTGTCGGGGGAGGTGACCCCCGATCACTACATCGTCGACCGCAACGGCCACGTCAAGACGGAACGCCTGGTGCACGGCGGCGTTCTCACGGCGGAGGAGCTGAAGACGCTCGTCACCGCGGGTACGTCTCTCGAGGAGCGCTTCGGAGGGCCGCAGGACATCGAGTGGGCGATCGTCGGCGACTCGCTGTTCCTCCTCCAGTCACGGCCGGTAACGACGCTGTGATCGACCGGGCGCAAGTCTGGATCGAGCCGTACTGGAACGCGGAGCACCTGCGTCGTGCGATGGACTGGCTTCTCGTGCTCGATCCCGACGCGAGCGAGGCGTTGCGGTTGGCCGCGCTGACCCACGACATGGAGCGGCACTTCCCCGGCGGGCCTGTTCAGGATCTCTCGATCCCGCCGGCCAAGAACCTCGAGTACCGGCGTGAGCACTCCGAGCGCTCGGCGCGAATCGTCGGCGCCTGGCTCCGCGACGAAGGAGCAGATGACGCGACGATCGCGGAAGTCGAGCGGCTGATTCGGCTCCACGAGGCAGGAGGCGATCCCGACGCGAACCTTCTCCAGGCGGCGGACTCGCTGTCGTTCCTCGAGGTCAACATCGACATTCCGTACGCCTGGGTGAGGAGAGGAGACTGTGACCTCGACCGGGCGCGTGCCCAGCACACGTGGATGTTCGAGAGGATCCAGGTACCCGCGGCGCGCGATCTCGCGATGCCGCTCTACGAGGCAGCGATCCGTCATGGCGGCTGACGTGAGAAGCGGCTAAGGGTGCGCGCGTTCGACTACGCGCGCCCGAGCACCCTGGTCGAGGCGTTCGAGCTTCTCTCGGCACCCGATGGCGGCGTCAAAGCGCTGGCCGGGGGAACCGATCTCCTCGTTGGACTACGCAACGGCGCGATCCGCCCGCGCGCCGTTGTCGATCTCAAGCACATCCGCGAGTTGGCTCCGGTGATCCGTGCGGACAAGGAGTGCATGAGTATCGGGGCCAATGCAGTTCTCGCGCAACTGACGGCGAGCGAGGGTCTTCGTCGGGACTATCCTGCCCTGGTGGAATCGGCTGCAGTGGTTGGTTCGGTTCAGATTCGGCATCGCGCCACTCTCGCTGGGAACCTCTGCAATGCATCACCCGCCGCCGACACGGTGCCGGCGTTGCTCGCGTATGGAGCAGACGTCGTGATCCGTGGGCCGAGTGGTGAGCGCCGCGTTTCGGTCGATAATTTCGTGCTCGGGCCGCGCGAGACCGTATTGACCGCGGGGGAAATCGTTACGACGATCGTTCTGCCCACCCCCAAGCCGGGGACCGGCGCCGCATTTGCCCGGCTCACGCGACGCCGCGGCGTCGATCTTGCAATTCTCAGCGTCTGCTGTCTGGTCGATCCCGAAGGAGAGGTTCGTTTCGGGCTTGGTGCAGTCGGCCCGCGGCCATTTCTCGTGCGTGACAGCGCAGCCGCAGTCGTTTCGAGCACGGCAGCCGAGCAGTTCGCTGCGCTCGTTGCCAAGGCATCTCCGATCACCGACGTCCGCGCGAGCCACGACTACCGGCAGGCGATGATCACGGTGCTCGCTCGTCGAACACTCGCAGCCGCGATCGAGCGATCAAGCTGGGTCTCGCCGTGAGCTCGAGACGACTCGTCACACTTTCGGTCAACGGGCGCGAGCACGAGTTCGACGTCCTGGTTCACCGACCGTTGCTCGAGGTTCTCCGCGAGGACCTCGGACTGACCGGTGCGAAAGAATGCTGCGCCGTCGGGGAGTGCGGCGCGTGCACGGTACTCGTCGACGGGCTCACCGTGAACTCATGCTTGATGCTCGCCGTGGAAGCTGACAATCGGCAGATCACGACAATTGAGGGTTTGACGCCGGGAGAGAGCCTGAGTCCGCTGCAGGACTCGTTCCTCGCTCACGGCGCAGTCCAGTGCGGCTTCTGCATCCCGGGCATGATCGTGTCGGCACAGTTCCTCCTCGACAGCAACCCGAGCCCCACCGCGTCGGAGATCAACGAGGGACTCGCCGGCAACCTGTGTCGCTGCGGCGGATACAAGCGGATGCTGAGAGCGGTCGAGGCGATCACGGAGCCTGAAGCGTGAACGCCGGCTCAGTCGGTACGGGGGTTCCGCGTGTCGGCGGCCGCGAGCGCGTCAACGGCAGTCAACAATTCCTCGCGGACATCCGCCTGGAGGACATGCTGCACGTCAAGCTCGTCACGCTCGATGTCGCGTGCGCGCGAATCGACTCCATCGACACGTCAATCGCGGTGCATCTGCCTGGGGTCGCGTGCATCGTCACCCCTGCCGATCTGCCGCAACCGATGCCGCGATTCGGACCTGTCTACCGGGATCGCCCATTTCTCGCCGACGGAGCGACGACCTACCACGGCGAGCCGGTTTGCGCGGTCGTGGCCGAGTCACGGGACATGGCAGAAGCCGCCGCGGAGGCCGTGCTGGTCGGCTACACCGAGGTGCCAGGTGTGTTCACGATCGACGCTGCACTCGCTCAGGATGCCCCGCTCGTGCAAAGCCCGAGCCTTCGTCCAGACGATCCGCTTGCGCGTTCGAACGTCCTTCGAGAGCGACGGTACGAGTGGGGAGCGATCGATGAGACCGACACTACGGTCGTTGATCACGTCTACTCGTTCCCGATGGTCACCCATTTCGCGATCGAGCCGCACGGTGCGATCGCACACGCCGACGACGACGGGCTGACGATCTGGAGCCCGGTGCAGCATCCGTACCTGCTTCAGCGCACGATCTCCGATCTGTTCGAGCAACCGCTCGCGCGCGTGCGAGTCCTTGCCCCCGACCCCGGGGGAGCCTTCGGAGGAAAGCAGAACCCGAAGTTCGAGCCCCTCTTGACCTGGATTGCCCTGAAGACCGGACGCCCGTGCAGGCTGATCCTGACGCTCGAGGAGACGTTTCAGGCCGTCCGTCGAACGTCGTGCTCGATCCATGTCCGAAGCGGCTTCCGCGCGAACGGCGAACTCGTCTTCCACGATGTCGAATCCGACTTTCTGGTCGGCGCCTACGCGGACATCGCCGAGCGCGTCGTCGCGAAAGCCAATTACCTCGCATGCGGGCCCTATCGCACCCCAAACGCGCGGATTGTTGCGCGGGCCATCTTCTCGAATACGACGCCCAGCTGTGCATTTCGTGGTTTCGGCACCCCGCAGGTGGCGTGGGCGATCGAGTCCCAGATGGATGCAGCCTCGCGTCTCCTGCAGCTCGACGGCCTCGAGATACGCCGCGCTAACCTTGCGCGCTTCGGCGAGGACGTCGTGCCCGGGGACGTTCCAGCCGACGGCGAGTGGCAGCAGTCTCTCGATCGCGCGGCGGAGATGATCGGATGGGGCCGACCGCCGCTAGAGGGCAGGGGTCGCGGCATCGCGGTCGCAATCAAGGCGGGAGCGACGACGGGGCTCTCGCAGGCGACAGTTCGGCTCCTGTTCGACGGCAGCGTGATCGTGTACGCCGGCACATCGGACATGGGGCAAGGCGCGCGCACCATCTTCGCCCAGATCGCGGCCGACGAATTTGGCGTAACGGTCAATGATGTCTCCGTCGTCAGCGGCGACACCGCGATCGTTCCGTTCGATCTCCAGACATCTGCGAGTCGCTCAACGGTGTTCATGGGCAACGCGATCCTCGCCGCGTGTGAGGACGTTCACCGACAGCTGAGATCGCTCGCCGCCGAGATAACCGGTCTCGAGGCCGCGGACGTCGAGATCAAGGGCGGCCAGGTTCATGTCAAAGGCGAACAGCACTCGATCGCCACGGTTCTCGAAAGAGGACTCGGCCGACTCCGGGGAGAGCTGGTTGGAAACGGCACGGTGCGCCGAGCGGACGATCCCGACCATCCGCTCGGCGGCGCCCCTGCGTTCTACGAATTCAATTGCACCGCTTTCGAGGTCTCGGTCGACGGCGAGACGGGTGAGGTGCTCATCCATCGACATGTCACCGTCGGCGATGTCGGGAGGGCCCTCAACCCACTCCAGGTCACGATGCAGGATGAGGGAGCGGCGATCATGGGCCTCGGGCATAGCCTGATGGAGCAGCTACTCCTCGACGACCGCGGTCGAATCCGAAACCTGGGAGCTCTCGATTACCGCATCCCTACGACCAAGGACATGCCTCTCGAGCTCGAATCCGAGGTCATCGAAAACGGCGACGGGCCGGGGCCACGAGGTTCGAAGGGCGTCAGCGAAGGGGCGATCCTGTGCACTGCACCCGCACTTGCTGCGGCCGTCGCAGATGCGACAGGCGTTGTCATCCGCGACCTTCCCTTGACACCCGAGCGCGTCTGGTCGGCGCTCAAGGCGGGTGTGGCGCGGTGACGCCAGGGGATCCAAGCGGTACCGGTGGGCCGTGCCGGAATCGCGATGATCGAGCCGAACTCGGCTGTAGCCTCCTCAGAGGGTGGCGCCGAGGAGCCAGGGGTTGAATTCCTCGGTGCCGATGCCGGCGAGTTCGCTCTTCGTCCGCTTTCCCGACGCGACGGCAAGGACCTCCTCGAAGATTTCCTTCCCGAGCTCGTCGAGGGTCACTCCGCCGAGAACCTTGCCGGCGTCGATGTCCATGTCTGGCTCCTGCCGTCTGTAGAGCTCGCTGTTGGTCGCGATCTTCAGCGACGGGGCCGGCTTGAACCCGAAGGCGGAGCCACGGCCGGTCGTGAACGCAACGAGGTTGCAGCCGCCCGCGACCTGCCCAGTGGCCGAGACGGGGTCGTACCCGGGCGTGTCCATGTGCACGAGCCCACGCTCGGTCACGCGCTCGGCGTAGCCGACCACCTGGTTGAGCGGCGTCGAGCCTGCCTTCGCGACCGCGCCGAGCGACTTCTCGTAGATCGTCGTCAATCCGCCTGCCTTGTTACCGGGAGTGGGGTTGTTGTCGATCGAGGCGCCCCAGGTGGCGGTGTACTCCTCCCACCAGCGGATCCGCTCGACGAGCTGCTCGCCCACCTCCCGGCTGCTCGCGCGGCGCGTGAGCAGGTGCTCTGCCCCGTAGATCTCCGTCGTCTCGCCGAGAACGACCGTTCCGCCGTGGCGTACGATCAGATCGCACGCCTTGCCGAGCCCCGGGTTGGCAGTCACGCCCGACCAGCCGTCCGAGCCGCCGCACTGGAGCGCAAGCACGAGCTCGGACGCCGACACCGGCTCGCGCTCCGCCCTGTTCGCCACCGGGAGGAGTTGCAG
>JAJAZN010000082.1 GCA_026785685.1 Thermoleophilia bacterium | reverse complement strand
GCTTCAGCCTGGCTCTGACTCAGGTTCCGTCGGGCCATGACCTCGATCGAGCCCAACGGACGCACCATCGGCTCCGTTCTTCGCCGCTCGACCGACTACCTGGTCGCTCGCGGATCCGAAACCCCCCGGCTCGACGCGGAGCGACTGCTTTCGAAGGTGCTCGGCCTCGAGCGGATCGAGCTCTACATGGCGCTCGATCGCCCACTCACGTCGTCGGAGCTCGAGGTCGCGAGGGAGCTCGTTGTTCGCCGCGGCGCCCGTGAGCCGCTCCAGTATGTGCTCGGAGTGTGGGGATTCCGACGCCTCACGCTGAACGTCGACCCGCGCGCTCTCATTCCCCGGCCGGAGACGGAGACACTCGTCGAGCGAGCCCTTCTCTTGCTCACAGGGCGTGATGCTCCGAGAGTGCTCGACGTCGGGACAGGCTCCGGCGCGATCGCCCTCGCGGTGAAGGACGAGCATCCCGATGCTCGTGTGTCCGGGTTCGACTTCTCGCCGGATGCTCTTGCCCTTGCCTCGGAGAATGCCGCCCTGACCGGGCTCGCCGTTGATCTTTTCCGGGGAGACCTGTTCGACGGTCTTCCGATCGGCCCCTGGGATCTCGTCGTCTCGAACCCGCCGTACGTCGACGCGAGCGACGTCCCGAATCTCGAGCCGGAGGTTCGGGACTGGGAGCCGCACGAGGCGCTGACGGCCGACGGCGCGATTGCTGCGGTCGCGCGGGGCGCCGTCGGTGTGCTCGCCGACGACGGTGGGATCGTTCTGGAGGTGGGCGCCGGGCAGGCGGAGGCGGCCGCGGATCTCCTCGAGGAGCTCGGGTTCCAGGACGTGCGGGTGACGCCGGATCTCCGCGGCGTCGATCGCGTCGTCGAGGGGGTACGTCCATGAACGACGCTCGCGAGATGGCGGCCGCGCTCGCGGGCGGCGCACTCGCGCTGCTCCCGACCGACACGGTCTACGGTCTCGTATGCGTCGCCGCCAGTCGGGATGCAGCGCTCGACCTGTACCGCCTCAAAGGGCGTGTCGAGATCCAGCCGACAGCCGTGATCGCTGCGGACACGGAGGTCTTACTCGCCAGCATCCCGGGCCTCGAGGGCATTGCCGCCGCAGGGGTTCGCACCCTGCTGCCGGGGCCGTTCACGCTCGTCGTCCCAAATCGCGAGCGGCGCTACAGCTGGCTGTCGGCAGCACGCCCCGAGACAATCGGCGTCCGCGTTCCCCACCTCGTCGGGCCCGCAGCGGAGATCGTCGCGAGCGTCGGAATGATCGTCGCGACGAGCGCGAATCTCCCCGGCGGGCCCGATCCGTGCCGCATCGAAGACGTTCCCGCCAAGATTCGCGCGGGCGTCGCCTTCGCCGTCGACGGTGGAGAGCTACCCGGTACCCCGTCAACGGTGATCGACCTCTCGGGCTCCACGCCCGCCGTGCTTCGCGTCGGGGCAGGCGATCCCGAGCAGGCGCTCGCCCGCCTCGCGGAGGCCTTCACAGAATGATTACGCCGCCGCGACCTCGGCTTTACGACAGAGGAATAGCGTCGTGCCGTGCGTAGGTATCGCACCTCTGTGCTGCTCGCCGTCGTGCCCGTCGTTGCTGCGCTCGCAGTCCAAGGTGCAGCTGCAGCAAACCCCGTCGCGATCACCGGCACCGTCAGCGCCGTCGGTGGCACCTCTGCGACGCTGAACGGCACTGTGAACCCGAGTGGGGCTGCGACGGATTGGTGGTTCGAATACGGCATTACGACTGCCTATGGATCGAAGGCCGCCACAACCGCTGCCGGCTCAGGCACTGCCAACGTTTCGGTCTCGAAAGCGCTGAGTGGGCTGACCGCCGCAACGACGTATCACTATCGGCTCGTCGCCAAGAACGCCTCGGGGACGGTCAACGGGGCCGACGGGCTCTTCACGACGGCCGCGCCGCCCGTGGCCGTGACGTCGGGGGCGTCCGGGGTCGGCCCTACCGCTGCGACCCTGGGAGGCACAGTCAACCCGAACGGCCAGGCGACGGACTGGTACGTCGAATACGGCACATCGACCTCGTACGGTACGAAGACGGCCACGACTTCCGCCGGATCCGGAACGACGTCCACGTCGGTCTCGATCGCCGTCGGCAGCCTCACGCCGGGCAAGACGTATCACTTCCGCCTCGTCGCGAAGAGCTCGGCCGGCACGACCGAAGGCTCGGACAAGACGTTCGTGACCGCCGAGCCGCCGGTCGCGGTCACCTCCGCGGCGAGTTCGGTCGGGACGACCAGCGTGAAGCTGAACGGAAGCGTCGACCCGAACGGTCGTTCCACGACCTACTCCTTCGAGTTCGGCACGACCACGGCCTACGGGACGAAGACATCGGCGTCGAGCGCCGGATCCGGCTCCAACTCGACAAACGTCTCGAAGGCGGTCACCGGTCTCACTCCGGGAACCGTCTACCACTTCCGCCTGGTTGCGACGAGTGATGCGGGCACCGTCAGCGGCGCAGACAGGACATTCACGACCCAGAGCCCACCCACCGTGGCGACGGGGGCAGCGTCGTCGGTTGGTCCGACGTCTGCGACACTCGGCGGCTCGCTCAACCCGAACGGGCGCTCGACGTCGTGGTACTTCGAGTACGGCACGTCGACCAAGTACGGATCGCGGACGCCCTCCAGGAACGCCGGCTCCGGGACAGCGACTCAGGCCGTCGTGGCGGGAGTTGCGAACCTCGCGCCCGGCGTGACGTACCACTTTCGCCTCGTCGCGTCGAGCTCGCTCGGGACGACGCGCGGCGCCGACGCGACCTTCATCACGAGCGGTGGGCCGAAAGTCTCCACAGGCCCGATCAACTTCGCCACCCTGACCCTGACGTCCGCGCGCGTAACCGGCACCGTCAACCCCCGTGGCCTGCCGACGACCTGGTGGATCGAGTACGGACGCACGTCCGGGTACGGCTTCCGGACGGCAATTTCCTCGATCGGCGGCTCGGCCGACGTCCCGGTTGGAACGCGCCTTCGCGGCCTAACGCCCGGTGTTCGCTGGCACTACCGTGTCGTCGCGCAGAGCTCCGGAGGGGCGAGTGCAGGGTCAGACGCCTCCTTCGCGACACCCCCGCGGCCACTCGACCCGTTCGGTCGTCCCGTGCGCTGCACGATCGTCGGCACCCAGGCTGCCGACGTGATCCGTGGGAGCAGGGGTCGTGACGTGATCTGCGGGCTCGGTGGCAACGACGTCATCCTCGGGCGGGGCGGAAACGACACGATCTACAGTGGGCCGGGCAATGACACGCTCGACGGCGGAGCCGGAAACGATGTTCTCCGTGGCGGTGCCGGCAACGACGCGATTCGCGCACGCGACGGGCGCCGTGACGTCGTCGAGGGCGGACGCGGTACCGACACCGCCGTCGCAGACCGCGCGGACCGCCTCGTGAGCATCGAGCGTAGCCGGTTCACGTCGTAGAACCGGACAGCCCGGCTTCTGAAGGGTTCTGTTGAGTAGCATCGGAGGCTATGTCGAAGGCGGACACGTCTCTCGACCAGCTCAGGG
>JAJAZN010000081.1 GCA_026785685.1 Thermoleophilia bacterium | reverse complement strand
GCTTCAGCCTTACCCACAGCTCGATCAGGTTGCGCACGCGTTGCGTGGCCGCTCGCTTGACGGCGGGTGAGGCTGAAGCCTCACCCCGGGGTCAGTTTCGTCCTCGGGGATGGTCTCGCATCGCAACACCACCGATGCGTGATTGCAAGACCTGACCGTCCCCGTGACACTGTCCCCGAGAAGCCGGCTGAGAGCGAGCTATCCCTTACAGCGGTGTCCGCGCGCCTTGGCCCAGGGGGGCGGGCCGTGCCGCTTGTCGGACTTTTCGGACTTTTCCGACTTTTCCGACTTTTCGTCTTCGTCGTCCTCCCCCACCTTTGCTTTCGCCTTGGCCTTTTCCTCGGCCTTGGCCTTTTCCTCGGCCTTGGCCTTTTCCTCGGCCTTGGCCTTCGCCTTGCAGCCAGCGCCTGCTGGGCCATGCCGCTTCGCCCCTCCGGCCCACGGAGGCCGTCCCTCGGGGCGATAGGCGACGCCGTCGATCGTGCGCACACTCACTCCGCCGTCGTCGTCATCCGCTGCTCCGATCACGGTCACCGACTTCCCGAGCCGCTCCTTGATCAGCGCAGAGCCTGACGCGTACCAGGGTGGGCCGAAGCTGACGGCGCGGGTTCCGACTGTGTACCCGTTCGCAGTCTTTTGGAGTACGCCGATGACCGTGACCGTCGCCTCGGGGGTATCGTCAGCACTCTTGCCGCCTTGCTTGTCGACGGCCAGGGCAGCAGCGCTCACCGCTGCGGCAATCAGCAGCCCGAGTGCAACAAATCGTCCGATCCTTCTGGCCAAGCTTCCTCCCCTCTCAGGCACATGATAGGGACTCATGAGCTGAAGCGCCACTCCTGGGAGTGAGCTCGGTGGTGCCGGTGTTCGGGTTAGCAATCGAGCTCCGACCGGATCCTGCAACACAAGACCTGACACGAACCGCCCGAACCGATCGCCCACCGTGGGTGACGTCGGGTCACCCACGGGTCACCCACAACTCACCCCTCTAGGGGAGGGGTCGGCCACGGCGCATTCCGATGTCAGACGAGGAAGAACTGTCCACCGCGGCGCGGAGGAGTGCGGTTGCTCGCGAACACCCGACAGATGAGGCTTCGTCGAGACGATGCGGGGTTCACGCTCGTCGAGCTCCTGGTCGTGCTCATCATCATCGCCATTCTGCTTACCCTCGGAGTCTCGTCGTTCCGCGGACTGAAGACGCGGGCACAGAGCTCAACCGCAAAGGCGAACATCCGCATGGCGATACCGGCAGCGAACGCCTATTACGCGGACAACAAGACCTACGTCGGGATGACGAACGCGCTTCTGAGGTCGACCTACGACAAGGGCATCCCGACCACGGTGACGCTCTCCTCACTCACGGCGACGAGCTACACGCTCACGTACGTGAGGGGCTCGTGCACCGCGAGGGTCACGGGCCCCGGCCCCACGATCACCGTCACCGGGACGGGCTGCACCTAGTGCGGGAGACGGCAGTCCGGCTGCGCTCGGCTCGAGCGCGAGGCCGAAGTCGGCCGGTCGGCGCAGCCCGACGAGCGCGCCGACGACCCAGAGCAGCGATCCGAGTAGCATCTGCGCCGTGGCCGTCACGATCGCCGCCGAGAGTCCCCTGCAGGACGATGTCCGGCCCCTCATCGCGGAGCTCAACGCCTACCTGCTCTCGATCACACCGCCGGAGTTCTGCTCGCACATGACGGTCGAGCAGATGGCCGGATCCGACACGACCGTGTTCGTCGGGCGCGACGGGGGCCGCGCTGTTGCATGCGGGGCGCTTCGCCGCGACACCGGAGGCGTCAGTGAGGTGAAGCGGATGTATACGGTTCCCTCGTCCCAGGGCCAGGGGATCGGCGGGCGGATCCTCGCGGAAATCGAGGCCCTTGCACGCGAAGAAGGGTTCACACGGCTCGTCCTCGAGACGGGTCACGCCCACGAGCCGGCGTGGCACGTCTACGAACGTGCCGGTTTTACCCGCTGCGGGCCTGTGCTCGACTACCCGGATACCGGCTACTCGGTCTTCTACGAGAAGCTGTTGTAGCAGCCGGGACCGGGCCGCTCAGCCGTCGGCATTCAGGAGCCGAGCGGGATCGAGGGTGTCGAGGAACGGAGCGTCCTCACCTGCCACCGCCTGCGCCACGAGCTCTCCACAGGCGAAGCCGAGGACGTTGCCGTGGCCGGAGTAGCCACCCGCGACCCATACGTTCTCGAGGCCGGGGGCTCGACCGACGATCGGGAGGAAGTCCATCACCATCCCAAAGATGCCTGCCCACGCGAAGTCGACCCGAAGCTCCCGTCCGACGAGCCCGTTGACGAAGGAGCGGAGCGCGTGCTGGACGTTGTCGGTCAGGCGCTCGTCGGCCGTGAACTCCGAGTCCAACGAAACGTCGCGGAAGCCGCCTGCAACAATCCGGCCGGCCTCGTCCTGATGCCAGTAGTCGTAGCCGTGACGCCCGTAGTGCGGAACCTCGAAGTAGCGCTCCGGGATCGGCTCGGTGGCGATCACCTGGCCACGTGTCGGGATCACGAGCCCTTCGATCGGCCCGAGGAGCCCGCTCGGATAGCCGTCGACACAGACGACGACCGTGGCGTCGCCCAGCTCGTCGAGTGACGCAATGCGCGTGTGCTCACGGATCTCGACGCCCGCCTCGGCAGCGATGCCGGCGAGTCGGCGGACGAAGCGCGCGGGCTGAAGCGCTCCGTCCGGCACGTGGCGCAGCGCGGCCGTGAACTGGTCGGGGTTGTGGAGCTCGGAACCTTCGAGCCACTCGGCTCTGAACCCGGCGGCGACGAGCGCCTCGTACTCGACGCGCAGCTCGTCCCGCTCCTCCTCGTCGACGGCGATGCGCAACGAGCCGACGCGCCGGAAGGCGTCTCCCGCGAGGCTCTCGATCGTGTCGATCGCACGCTCCGTCCAGGCCATCAGCGCGCTCGCGGTGTCCTCTCCCACCGATTCCGCCGTGACGTCGAAGGCTGCCGGCATCCCGCGCAGCGCAAAGCCGCCGTTGCGGCCGCTCGCGCCACCGGCGACCTCGCGTCCGTCGACGAGTCGCACGCTCTTGCCCGCCTGGGCGAGCCGCAGTGCTGCGGCGCAGCCGGTGACACCGGCGCCGACGACGACGACGTCGGGGTTGTCGACGGTCACGGAAGGGAACGGCTGGGTGGGCTCGCTGAGCCAGTAGGAGGTTGTCATGCGGAGATCCTACGATGCCGCGGGGGTTACAACGGCGTCAACCCGAGCAAGAGGTATGGCGACCGCCGCACGCGCCCTCCACGCACAACCAGCACGACAGGCGGAAGCCCGTCGCCGCTGCACTAGGATCGGCCTCGCGTGACTTCGCTTCCTCACTCCGACCGCGCGATCCCACGAGAGACCGTGCTCGCGGCGGGCGTCGCGGCGGCGCTTGCCGCTGCGCTTGCCTGGTTCGGGCCGCCGGGCAGCGATTTTGCCGCTCACCTCTACCAGAGCACGGTGTTCGAGGATCGCGGCTTCGGAATCTGGAACAACTTCTGGTACGCGGGGCGGTACAGCTTCGTCACCTACAGCCTGCTCTACTATCCGCTCGCGGCGCTGATCGGAATCAAGCTGCTCGCTGTCCTCAGCATCGGGACGGCTGCGCTTGCGTTCGGCGCCGTGGCGACGCGGGAATGGGGCGCGGATGCCCGCTGGGCGATCCGCTCGTTCGCGGTCGTGTGGGCCGGGGTCATCCTCTCGGGCGCCTTCCCCTTTGCGCTCGGGATGGCGCTCGCGCTTCTCTCGCTCTGGGCCTTGCAGACGGGGCGTCTTGGCCCGTTTACGCTCCTTACTGTCCTCGTCCTCGCAGCGAGCCCCGTGGCTTTCTTGCTGCTCGGAGTCGTCCTCGCGGGCGTTGCGCTGGCCCGATCGTCGCGCGGGGCCGAACTCGCGCTACCGCTTGCGATACTCGGTATCGCGACGTCGGCGGAACTCGTGCTTCTCCGACTGTTCCCCGCAGGCGGTCGCTACCCATTCTCTCTGGCCGAGTTCGCCGCGGCGTGCGTCTTTTGTGGGCTCGGCATCCTCCTCACGTGGCGCGTAACGGCGGCGGGCGTCCTCCGCTTCACGTACGTCGTGTATCTCGTTGCCTGCACGGCGGCGTATCTCGTTCCGTCCGGACTCGGCGAGAATATTGCACGGCTGCGATACGCTGCGATCCCGATCGCGATCCTGACGCTCTCGTTGCGGCGCTGGCGCCCCCTCTGGCTCGCGTTGCTCGCCCTTGCGCTCGCGGTCGCCTGGAACCTCACGCCCCTTGCGGGCAGCTTCGTGAAGGCCAGCCACGACGCTGCGGCCGAACCGGCGTACTGGGCACCTGCAATCGCGTTCCTTCACAGAAACCTCTCGCCGTCGTACCGTGTCGAGGCGGTCGACACCGTCGGGCACTGGCCGGCCGCCTACCTCCCTGCCGCCGGAATCCCGATCGCGCGTGGCTGGTTTCGGCAGGACGACTTCCCCCGCAACGACGTCCTCTACTCGGAGCTGACTCGCTCCACCTACCTCGAATGGCTGCGCTCGCTCGGCGTCAAGTACGTGGTTCTGCCCGACGCGCCACTCGACTACAGCGCGAAGGAGGAGGGCGCGCTGATCTCGAGCGGGCGCTCCGGCCTCGTAGCGGTGTTCCGGTCGGCCCATTCGACCGTGTACGCCGTGCCGTCCCCGAGGAGCATCGTCACGGGACCCGGCAGCCCTCGCGTCCTCGCTCTCGGGCAGACGAGCGCCACGCTTGCCCTCGACCGCCCGGGCCGGTACCGCGTCGCGATCAACTGGTCACCGTACTGGAGCACCGCAGCGGGCTGCCTCTCTCGGGCCACAGACGGCACGGTGCAGCTCACGGCGGCCCGGGCCGGGGTCGTGCGACTCGACCTCGCAGTGAACGCGCAGGGCGCTCTTGCAGCACTCGGGGGCGACTCGACGCCTCGCTGCGCGCGCTGAGCGCACGCGTCTCGTCCCAGGCCGTCAGCGAAAGCAACCCGAGGGCTCCGTAGCCGAGCACGTCCACGGGTGTGTCGTTGACGACCAGCGAGACGCCGAGGCCGACGAGCATTGCCACGATCACGGGGCTCCGCCACCCTCTCCAGCCGAGCCACGCGAGGCCGCCGAGTGAAAGGAGGCAGAAGAACGCCGTGTGGATCCCCGACGTCGCACCGGCCCACGAAATACGGAGACGCCGGTCGACGTCGTCGAACAGCGTTCCCGGGCCACCACCAACGGCGTCGGTGACGTGGCTCGAGCCCCCGAGGAGCGCGTCGAGCCCCACGACCGCAAGCCCGAGGGCGACGACGCCGAGAACGCCGACGACGACACGAGCAGGTGTAACTCGAGTCCGGGTCATTCTCGCCAGAAGCACCGCAAACGCACTCGCGGCCACGAGCACCCCTCCCCCGTCCGCCCCGGCCCGGCTCCACCCCACGGTGACGAGGAGGAGGAGCCCGATTGCAACCGCGCCCACGACTCCCGCGAGTGCCGCCGCCGCAAGCGACGGCGCGAGGAGCAGCGTACTCACCTGGTTCGTGACGCCGAAGAACCGGCCGCCTCCATCCGGGTGCGGCCCGATCGCTGCGAGCGCGTTGACGTCCGGCCAGACGGCCAAGGTCAAGAGGAACAGCGAGAGGAGGGCGACAACGGCGGGAAGGAGCACTACCGGTCGGAGCCCGAGGAGGAATGCCACGAGTCCGACGGAGATCGCGAGGGCGATGATCACCACCGCTCCGTCGTCGACCCCGACCGCGCGCAAGACGATCGCAGTGGCTAGAGCTGCGGGTGCGACGAGCAGTGCGGCGCGCCCGGCGAGCGCCGAGCCACCAAGGATCCCGAGCGACGAGAACACGACGAGCCAGGCGACGAGGACGATCGTCGCTCCCGTGCGCGCGTCATGAGCGCGCGAGAGGTCGCTATAGAGGCGGGCTAGCGTGGCGGCAGCCTGCGGATCGGCGGTCGACCGGATCGTCGGCGACATGCCGGCAGCGATCGCGGCTGCCGTCGGCGCCACGTCGGCCAGCGAGACCAGGCCGTCGATCCGCGTCGAATTCGACGTGAGCAGGCCGTCGAACCCCGGCCCGACGATTGCAACCGGGTAGCGAACGACGTTGTGGCTCGAGCCGGGAGGCGGCAGCGCGACGTAGATCGTGGTCTCGGCCGGAGTGGTGGCGAGCTGCAGGCTCGGCTTCCCATCGAGGTCGACGAGTGACGAGACAACGCGGCCGCTGACGAGCGAGGCGAGCGCTCGCTCGCGCGAAACCGTCGATCCCGCGCCGGGGACGAGAAGCCCCACGGCGCCTCGATCGGCGTACGCTTGCGGATCGAACCGCGGGACGACGATGACCGCAACCGATCCGCTCGGCGCGGCCGAACCCGAGGGCGCGAACGCAGCCGCGACCGCGATGCAGGCACCAAGCGCGCTGAAGGCGACTGCCCACCACCGGAAGCGGAGCATTCGGGAGCCACGGAGAGCCATGCGCACGCGCGGATCGTAGTTGCGGCATGCCCGGGAGCGGAACCGTCCGTGGGAACGAGAGTCACCTCGTGATGCCTGCCCGGTAGACGCCGTCCCCTCCGCTGACCCGGCCGACGAGCTCGAGCTCGGTCAGCGCCGCAGCAACAACACCAGGAGCGACAGCAAGCACCCGGGCGAGCTCGTCGATGCTGGCTGGCTGCTCCGAGAGCTTCTCGAGCACCGTCCCGGCAAGACCCTCGAGCGCCGCGACAGGCTCGACGACGAGCTCGATTCCGTACGCCTCGAGCACGTCCGCAGCTGCGGTCACAGGCGTCGCCCCGAGTCGCAGGAGCGCATTCGAGCCTGCGGAGATTGCCGAGGTGATCTCCCCCGGAACCACCATCACCTCGCGCCCGTCCTCGAGCGCGAAGTCCGCCGTGATCAGGGCACCGGAGCGCTCCCTCGCCTCGACCACCACCGTGGCCATGCAGAGACCGGCGATGATTCGATTCCGAGCAGGAAAGCGCCACGGAGCGGGCTCGACCCCGGCCTCGTACTCGGAGACGATCAGGCCCCGGTCGACGATGCGCCCTGCGAGGTCACGGTGCGCTGCTGGATAGTCGCGATCGATCCCGCACCCGAGAACGGCGACGGTGATGCCGCCCGCGTCGAGCGCTCCACGGTGTGCTTCTGCGTCTATGCCGCGAGCCATCCCGCTGACGACGACAAGTCCCGCTGCAGCAAGCTCACGCCCGAGTGTTCTCGCAACCGATCGTCCGTACGACGTGCAGGCTCGCGCACCCACGATGGCAACCGAACGTCGCCCCAGAAGCTCTGGTTCCGCGTCGCCACGCAGCCAGAGAACGGCTGGAGGATCCGGGATCGCCCGGAGCAAGGGCGGATACGGTGAGGCGCCCCGGCGGAGGCGACGGATGGTCATGCCGACGGCACCCCCACCGGCGAGCGGTACGAGAGCGCCTCGGCGAGATGCTCGGGCAACACCGACTCTGCCCCGCCGAGGGCCGCGATCGTGCGTGCAACGCGGGCCACACGAGCTCGCCCACGCCCCGAGAGAGGCACGTGGTCGACAGCGCGGTCGAGCAGCGCCGACGCTGCCTCGGTCCGGCGCAGGAGATCGCCGTCGCGCAGTCGTGCTCGCCCCGCCACAACGCGCTCCCTGACTGCCGCTGACGGCTCGCCCGGCGGCGCTGCGAGCTCCTCGGCCCGCGGTCGCGGCATCGCGACGACGAGGTCGAATCGATCGAGCAGCGCTCTCGACACCTTCTCGCGGTAGGCGGAGATGCGCTGGGGACTGCATCCACAGTCTGCAGTTGGATCACCGCGAGCACCGCACGGGCACAGATTCATCGTCGCGACCAGGCGAAATCGAGCCGGAAAGAGCGCATGGCCCCCCACGCGCGCCACCGAGACGACGCCGTCCTCGAGCGGCTGCCTGAGCGACTCGAGCACGGGACGCGGGAACTCGGGGAGCTCGTCGAGGAGGAGCACGCCGCGGTGGGCAAGGCTCGCCTCACCAGGACGCGGAATCGCCCCTCCCCCAACGATTGCGGCGGCCGAGGCACCGTGATGAGGAGCTCGAAAGGGCGGCATCAGCATGATCGGACGGCCCGTAGGAAGCGTTCCGGCGACCGAGTGGATCCGCGTCACCTCGAGCGCCTCGTCGCGAGTCAGAGGCGGCAGGATCCCTGGCAGGCGACGGCCCAGCATCGTCTTGCCGGTACCTGGCGGTCCTGCGAGTAGCACGTTGTGCTCGCCCGTCGCAGCGATCTCGAGTGCCCGTCGGCCCCGCTCCTGCCCTCGCACCTCGGCGAGATCGGGCACGAACGGCTCCTCGAGGTCGTCGCTCCCGGGCGGGGACGCGAAGCGAATGTCCTCCTCGCCCCGGAGGTATGCAACAGCCTCGGCCAGATGATGCACGGGCACGACGTCGATCCCGGCGAGCGCGGCCTCCGGCGCCGACTCCGCTGCACAGATGAGGAGCTTGATGCCCGCTCGCCGGACGCCTTCCGCAACGGCGATCGTGCCCGAGACCGGCCTTACACGACCATCGAGCGAGAGCTCACCGACAGAGGCGTGGTCGAGTAGACGATGCGCCGGAAGCTGATGGGAGCCGGCGAGAACCGCGAGAGCGATGGGGAGATCGAAGCCGGATCCCTCCTTGCGAAGCGCGGCGGGAGCCAGGTTGACGATGATCCTGTTGCGCGACGGCCAGGGCAGCATGGCGTTGACGATCCCGCTCTGCACCCGGTGCTTCGCCTCCTGGCAAGCACGGTCGGCGAGGCCCACGATCGCGAACGAGGGTAGATCGGCCAGAACGAGGTGGGCCTCGACGTCGACCCGCCGAGGCTCGAGCCCGACGATGGTGGAGGTGATTGCCCGTGTGACCACGCCTCCGACGGTACGGAGGAAGCAGTGCCGTGTCAGAGCCGAGAGTGCGCCGAGAGTGGGTCTATCCCTCCCCGGTCAGCGCGCGACGGCGACGAGAATCGACTCGTAGTACTCGCCGGTACGACGCCCTGTCCGACGGTTGACGTGCCGCTCGTGGCGGTCGACGAGCTTCAGGCCGGCGCGCTGAAGAATTTCCGGATAGAGGTCGCGACGGTCGTTGACGACGATGCAGATCCGGCCACCGAGCACAAGAGAGGAGCGGGCGTTCGCGAGGACGGCGGTGATGCCGTCGACGTACTCCTCGATCGCTGCGCGACCCGTGCCGCGTGCGGGCCGACCGAGCTCGAGATCGTGGCGCTGGTCGATTCCCAGAAGCTCGTAGGCATAGCGATGCTGTTCGTGGTAGTCGATCAGGCCGGGATACGGGGGAGAGGTGACAACGCCGTCGTACGGCCCCCCGAGATCGATCACGCGGGCGTCACCGTGCAGCGTCCGCGCAACGTAGCCGGGCGCACGTGCAGCAGCGAACGTCTCGATGCGATCGAGGGTGTCGAGCGTGTAGCGAAGCAGGAAGCGCCGTGCAGCCTCGACCGGCCGACACTCGCGACGGTGTTTGAAGCACCAGTACGGCTCGAGTTGTGGCTCGCGCGGAAACTCCAGATCGAAGTGTGCGGTGCGGCGTGCAGAGCGGGCGGAACGGGCCAGAACGACGCGAAGAACGTCAGCCGAGCCGACCTGGTCGATCAGCCCACGGAAGTGGAGAAGCTCCTCTGCCGCGGTCGGGGCATACCAGTTGCGCAGATACGCCGTGGCTGCCCGTGGGTAGCGGCCTCGCGGCCGAAACGCGTCGACCTGAGCGTGCGTCCAGAGAAGATCGCGACGTACCGCGTCGAGGTTGTACGGGCTCGTCTTCACGCGCGCAAGGAGCGCATTGAACCCGGCAATATCGACGCCCGTGGCGTCGTAGCCCGATTCGAGCGCCTGGACGAGCGTCGTGCCCGAGCCCGCGAACGGATCGAGCACTCTCCCGCCCGCAGGGACATGCCGGTCGAGCAGCGTCTCGACGAGCTGGGGGATGAACTTGCCGAGGTACGGATGCAGGCGGTGGACGTGCTTTGTCCGCTCCCGTTCCGGAAGCGAGGCCTCCGACCACGACAGCTCGAGGTCGTGCGCGTGGTAGAGCGCTTCCTGCGTCGCGGCCATGACGTCGTTGTTCGACGTCTCCCCGGCCGTCCCTACGCGCCAGCGTCAAAGCGGTCAACACGGTCTTCGTCGACACCGCTCGGGCGCACCCCTCTCCCGACACCTGCGGGATGCTGCGGAAGGGAGGTTGACGGAGTGCACCGCCAGCCGGAGGTTTCTCCCGCCCTCGTCGCCCACGGGGGAGGGGAGCGACGGGGTAGGCAGACGATCCCGGGCGACGCACGAAGCGTTGCCGTTCTGACGAGACCGCCCGTTGGGGGTAGTTCCCCCGGCGCGAGGAACGTATCACCTCTACTTCCACTATGGAAGATTGCTTCTTTTGTTTTTCCGTTAACTATCGCCGATCGTCACTTCCCTCCGCTCGAGGTTCCTCCCTTCGATGGCGACGACCTCGAAGCCGATCCGGACATCCGGCCGCTGCGGATTGCGCGACAGCCAAACGCGCGCGGCGTTCCGCACGCGCCGCCGCTTCTCGGCGTCGACCGCACCGAGGGCGCCGCCGAAACCGCCGCTTCGACGTTGCTTCACCTCGACAAAGGTGAGGCACCGCCCGCGGCGGACGATCAGGTCGAGCTCGTTCCGACCGGCCCGGATGTTCGCGCCGAGGATCCGATAACCACGTAACCTGTAGTACCAGAACGCGCGTCGCTCACCCGCGTTCATGCGGCCGGCTCGAGACCTTCCGACGCGTAACACTTCGCTGCGTACGAGAGTCGGTGCTGGTCGCACGGCCCATGTTCACGCACAGCGGCGGAGTGGAACGGCGTGATGTATCCGACGTGGCGGGAGAAGCCATACCTCGGATGGAGAGCGTCGAGCCGCCGCATGATGCGATCCCGGGTCACCTTGGCGACGATCGACGCGGCCGCGATGGCAGCGCTGCGCGTGTCACCGTCGATGACCGCCGTGTGCGGCGGCGCCAGTGGCCCGAGCCGAAAGCCGTCGACGAGACAGACCTCGGCTCGAGGCGAGAGGTCGGCGAGAACATCCCTGAGTCCGTTCAGGTTCGAACGATGCAGACCGTTCCGATCGATGTCGCAGGCGGGAATGACCCGGACGGAGACGTGGGCAGCAGCATGAAGCACGGATCGGAGGAGGGTCTCGCGGAGCTGAGGGTCGACCTGCTTCGAATCGTTCAGTAATGCGAGCGGGCGGGTGCGATGGCCGTGGAGCGATGCGTAGTCGAAGAGCACGCCCGCGATCACGAGCGGTCCAGCCAGTGACCCCCGACCCGCCTCGTCGGCACCTGCGACAAAGCGAACGCCGAGCCGGCGGTCGTACCGGATGAGTCGCTGTCCGCTCGGAGATGCCATCGTGCCGAGGATATCGTCCGAACCGGAACGTGTTGGTGCCGACTTCGTCTCGAGTCAGTGACGACGGGGGTGGCTAAGAACTCGAATCAGATTCGAACTCTAAAAGGAAAGCACGCACCCACCGTTTGGCCGCTCGAGCACGACCTCCCAGCCTGCGTTCTTCAGTGTCGCGCGATACCAGTCACAGCGCCCGCCGTCCCGTTTTGCAGCGCAGATGAAGACGGTTGCTTCCTTCTCGATGAACCATGGCGCGGGGTTGTCGGTGCATTTCGTCCGATCGCGGCCGTACTCGGCAGAGAGGGAGTCCTCCACCGCGATTCGCGCCCCCGCCTCGCGCGGTGACTCGGCGCCGCAGCCGACGAGGAACACGGCAGCGAGGAGTGCAAAGGCGAAACCCGTGGAGCGCACGTACGCCACGCTACCGAGCGGAAGGAGTCGCTACGACTGACGAAGCTCGCGGATGCGTGCCTTCTTGCCGACACGGCCGCGGATGTAATAGAGCTTCGCGCGATTGACGTCGCCGATCATGGCGACCTCGAGCTTTTCGATCTTCGGCGAGTGAAGCGGGAACGTGCGCTCGACCCCGACACCAAACGACTGCTTGCGCACCGTGAACGTCTCACGCGCACCCGAGCCCTGCCGCTTGAGGACGACGCCCTCGAACACCTGGATACGCTGGCGCGTGCCCTCGATCACCTTGAAGTGAACGCGAACGGTGTCACCTGCCTTGAAGACGGGGACGTCGCGCAACTGCGCCTGCTCGATGCTCTGGATGATTGTGCTCATAGGAAGAGGCGGCCGTCGGCCGGGTGCGGAGTGTAGCGGAGCGGGGAAGGTCGCGGTAGAAGAGCGTATCGCAACCTCCCCCGCTCATCCCCTCTGCAGGCTTCGCCTGATCCTGAAGGGGCCACGCCCGCGGGCCATGCGGGTAGGCGTTCCTCAGAGGGGCGCGACATCCTCGTCACCCGCAAGATGCCTCCTGCTCAACTCCTCCTTCAGCTCAACCTCTACTTCAGGATCGCGCGAAGCGCGCAATCAGAGTCAGGCGGGGAGGGTCTCGGTACGCTCTCACACCGCGACCCTCCCCGCCAGGATCGCAAGCGAAGCGCGCAACAGAAGACATCTACTTCAGGATCGCGCGAAGCGCGCAGAAAACAATGCATTGAGGCTTTCGGCGATATGCTCTTCCATCGCCGAAAGCCTCAATGCAACGAGATCCGTTTCGGTGGCCAGTAGGTGGCGAAAACCTTGCCGATCAGGTTCTCGCGTGGCACGGTGCCCCAGAGGCGCGAGTCGCATGATTGCGACCGGTTGTCGCCCATCATGAAGTAGTTCCCCGGCTTCACCCTGATCGGGCCGAACGAACCGACAGCGCCGCGACGGGCCTTCTCGATGTACGGCTCCTCGAGCGGCTTGCCGTTGATGTAGACATAGCCATCACCACTGCGCAGCTTCACCTCCACGGTGTCGCCTGGAAGCCCGATCAGCCGCTTGACGAACGTGCCTCCCGCACCACACTTGAGCTGAGCTGCGGCCGGCGTCTTGAAGACGATGATCTCCCCTCGCCGTGGGTCACGAATCTTGTAGAGGAACCGGTTCGCGAGAACTCGGTCGGAGAGATCGACCGGGCCAACGGACTTCGTCTCACAACCAACCGCGGGCTGCGAGCAATGCAGCGTTGGCTCCATCGATGACGACGGGATTCTGTAGGGGTTGACGACGTAGGCTTTCACGAGCAGGACGATCGCGACGGCACCGACGATGGTGACGACCCAGTCGATCGTGACGCGGAGGCCGTTCGGAAGGCCGCGCGTAAGCCGGTCGACAGGGTTCCGCGAATGTCGCTCGGGTCGGGTCGGCGGAGGCGGCGAAGCCGGAGCGGCGACGCTAGACGGATCGGCCCCATTTGCCCGCCTCGCATCCGCGGGCATCGGCCAGCCATACCCGTCGGCCGGATCTTCCGCGCCGGGCGACGTCAGCGGCGGCAGCTCGCCGGGGGCCGAGTCGGCAACAGTTGGTGAGGCGGCGGCAGACGCACGATCAGCGGACGGCGTCCCCGGGTCGACAGCCAAGGGAGCGGGCGCGTCGTCGGGCGCTGGCGGCGCCACAGGCGGATCAGGCAGGGCCGAGGCCGGTGGCACGGCTGGCGGCGGCCCCCAGGGGTCGTGTGCTCCCTTCGGCGTGTTCTCTCCGGGAGGATCCTCGACGCCGCTCATAGTGCACTTCGCAATCGACTCTGCTCGGTCCGCCAGCTGTCGATGCTCGCGTGATTGCCCGAGAGAAGAACCTCGGGAACCTCCCAGCCCCTGTACTCGGACGGGCGTGTGTAGTGCGGATACTCGATTCCGCCGTCGAGCGCCTCACTGAAGCTCTCGTTCTCACCGGAGCCGTCCGCGAGTGCGCCCGGAAGCCTCCGGGCGATCGCGTCGACGAGGATCATCGCCGGCAGCTCGCCTCCAGAGAGGACGTACGGTCCGATCGAGATCGCGTCGGTGCAGAGGTGATCGACGATCCGCGCGTCGAATCCCTCGAACCGGGAAGACAGCACGGCGATGCCGGACTCGCCGGCAAGCTCCTCGACGTGGGCCTGGTCGAGCTGGCGACCCTGGGGCGTCAGTGCAATCACGCGACTCGGGCGCTCATCGGAATAGATGGCATCGAGCGCTGCGGCCACGACATCGACGCGCAGGACCATCCCGGCGCCACCGCCGTACGGAGAGTCATCGACCTGACCTGCGCGCAACGGAGTCGTGTCGCGATAGTTGAACAGGCGCAGGTCGAGCTCGGTGCCGAGCACGGTCGCAACCGGCTTCTGCTCGGTCAACCAGCCGAAGGCATGCGGAACCTGGGTAAAGACGTCGAGACGCACCGAGGCAGGGTAACGGTCAGAGGGTGAAGCCAGGGTTGAGAAGAACGACGCCTTCCGCTGGATCGATCGCTGCGATCGCGTCCTCGATCATCGGCACGAGGGTGCCGTCCTCGAGTTCGAGATTATCGTTTGCGGGGCCGGGATGGAGATCCTTCACGATTCCACACTGCCTCCCACCCACCTCCTCGACCCTGAGCCCGATGATCTCGAATGCGTAGAACTCGCCTTCGGGGAGGGGCGGCAACTGGCTTCGAAGAACCGTCAGCGTCGTGCCGCGCTCGACCGCGCGGTCGAGACGGATGGCGTGCCTCCCACGTCCAACGCGCCGCGACACCATGACCTTCGCGGGCACGCCGTCCACGTGCAGCTCGGCGCCAACGGCATACCGGCCCGCGTCGTCGCTTCCCTGCTCGACGACGAACGCGCCGTCCAGTCCGTGAGGCCGGCCGACCCGTCCGACCGGCACGTACGTCCCGTCGGCGCTCAGTCGGCAATCTCCAGGACGACACGCCGGTCATCCCGCGCGCCGCTCGCGCGCACGATCGTCCGCAAGGCACGAGCGATGCGCCCCTGTCGGCCGATCACCTTCCCGACATCGTCGGGTGCGACGTGCAAGCGCAGGATAAGAATGTCGTCCCGTTCGACCGACTCGACCACGACGGCGGCCGGGTCGTCTACCAGGTGCCGCGCGATCCAGGCAAGCAGTTCGGCCATGGAGTTAGTGCGCCGTTACTCGCATCAGGCCGTGGAGGCGCCGGAGGCGCCGATACCGGCGATCTTGATCAGCTTCGCGACGGGGTCGCTCGGCTGAGCGCCCTTGGCGAGCCACTCCTCCACCTTGGTCTCGTCGAGCTCGATCGTCGAGGGATTCGTCTGCGGGTTGTAACGCCCGATGATCTCGATAAAACGACCGTCGCGCGGTGAGCGCGAGTCGGCCACAACGACACGGTAGATCGGGTTCTTCTTGGATCCGATCCGTGCCAATCTCATCCGAACAGCCATCTGTCTCCTTGGGGTCAGGTCCTGCATTCCAACACACGTCAGACCATGCAACTCGACCGGTTGGGTCGGAATCCGAGACCTGACCCATAGATTGTGCCGATCATCTGCGCGGCTTGCCGCCGGTCAGCTCGGGTGGCAACGCCGGCATCTTGCCCTTCCCCATCTGCTTCATTATCTTCTGCATCTGTTTCCGGGCAGCGAGGAGCTTGTTGACGTCGTCGATCGTCGCCCCGCTCCCCGCCGCAATCCGCCTGCGCCGTGGGCCGTTGATGATCAGAGGCGACCGTCTTTCGTGCGGCGTCATCGAGAGAACGATCGCCTCCACGCGTGCCATCTGTGCCTCGTCGATGTCCACACCGTCGAGCTGCTGACCGATGCCGGGAAGCAGCTTGAGGATGCCCTTGACGGGGCCCATCTTGCGCAGCATCCGGTAGCTCGAGAGGAAATCGTCGAACGTGAACTCGCCGGCGCGCATCCTGCGCTCCATCTCCGCCTGGTCATCCTCGGCGACCGCCGCTTCGGCCTTCTCGATCAGCGTCAGGACATCACCCATGCCGAGGATCCGCGACGCCATGCGATCGGGGTGGAAGACCTCGAGCTGGTCGAGCTTCTCGCCGACCGACGCGAACTTGATCGGCTTACCGGTGATTGCCTTGACGGAGAGCGCTGCCCCACCGCGTGCATCACCGTCGAGCTTCGTCAGGACGACCCCGTCGAACGCGACGTACTGCTGGAAGGCCTCCGCGACGTTCACCGCCTCCTGGCCCGTCATCGCATCGAGGACGAGCAGGATGTTGAGCGGCTTGACGGCATCACGCACGCGGGCGAGCTCGTCCATCAGTGCGTCGTCGATGTTCAGGCGCCCGGCCGTGTCGACGATCACGACGTC
>JAJAZN010000080.1 GCA_026785685.1 Thermoleophilia bacterium | reverse complement strand
TCAGCGCGACGTGGCGCCCAAATGGCAGGAACTTCAGCGCCAGGGTGACCTGCGCGGTCTCCTCCATCCCTGACCCGAGCGGCCCTCGGCCCGCGATGACCATGACGTCGCCCGGTTCGATCGGTGCTCCGTCTGACCCCTTGATCGCGGCAATGGCGGCTCGTTCGCTCGTGAACACACGAGCCGGGCCGATGAGCCGATACACCCCGTCCTCATCGAGCGCTCTCGGGTCGATGGCGGTGCTCTTGATCACGCTTCCCCCGGGCGCGAGGTTGCCCTCCGGAAAACACACCGTCGAGGTCATCCCCTTGGCGCCGGCTCGCTTCGGAGGACAGACGACGTCATCCGGGTCGACGCCGTCCGCCTCGAGAAGGCGGGCTCGCAGCTTCGCGCGCCGTTCGCTCCCCTCCCACTCGTCGAGAACTTCGTCCCATGTCTGCCCTGTGACCGTGACGGCGTCGCAATGGAGGAGCCCACGGCGACGAAGGTGCAGCATCACCTCGGGCACACCGCCGGCCAGGAAGACGCGAACAGTCACGTGGTTTGCAGGCCCGTTGGGCAGCGCATCGACGAGACGAGGCACGGCTCGGTTGATCGTGCGCCAGTCCTCGACCGTCGGTCGGCGCAGGCCGGCGGAATACGCGATCGCCGCGATATGGAGTAGGAGATTCGTGGAGCCACCGAACGCCGCATGGACGAGCATCGCGTTCTCGACGGCCTTGTCCGTCAACACCGTTTCAAGCGTGCGTCCGGACTGGCATTGGTCGTGGACGGCGCCGGCCGTTCGCCGAGCTACATCGAGCCAGATCGGCTGGCCGGAGGGGGCAAGCGCGGCGTGCGGGACGGTGAGGCCGAGCCCCTCTGCGACCACCTGGGAGGTGGCTGCGGTGCCGAGGAACTGGCACCCGCCACCCGGCGTTGCGCAGGCGTGGCATCCGAGGTCTGCTGCCTCGTCGAGTGTGACGAGTTGATGAGCGAATCTCGCTCCGAGCGTCTGGACAGCGCCTGCATCCTCGCCACGTCGAGGCGGCAGCGTCACCCCGCCGGGGATGACAGCTCCCGCGAGCTCTCGGAACGAGGCGACCGCCATCATCATCGCTGGGAGACCTTTGTCGCACGTTCCAACGCCGATCACACCCCGACGATTCGGCAGACTTCGCACGAGCCTGCGCAGAACGAGCGCCGCGTCGTTCCGGTACGGAAGCGAGTCGAACATCCCGGTCGTCCCCTGGGTACGACCATCGCACGGGTCAGACACGTGGGCTGCAAAGGGCAGGCCGCCGAGACGGTCGAACTCCTCAGCAGCCTCGCGAACGAGCAGCCCGACCTCCCAGTGGCCAGTGTGATAGCCAAGAGCGAGAGGCGTTCCATCGTCGGCGCGCAGACCGCCAAGCGTCGAGAGGATCAGATACTCGTCGCGACGAACCTTGGACGCCTCCCACCCCATGCCAGCGTTCTGCGACAGTCCGAACACGTCGCCGGACGGACGCTCCCTCAGGAACGAGTCCGTCAGCGGCAGGATCCCTTCGGGCCCCACAGCCGTCGTCTCGACCTCGAAGAGATCTGGATCGGTCATCCGCGAGATCCCGGCGATCAGTTGTAGCGGCCGTACTCCCGAACGGTCTCGCTCATGATCTCGATCAGACCCGGCTTGGCGTCGAAGATCTGACCGGTCGAACGGAGAACGTATCCGCCGCCGTCCATCGCAGCATCGAGGCAGCGTCGTACCTCCGCCCTGACGGCGTCCGCGTCTTCTTCGTACAGGAGATGCTCGTTGAAGCCGCCGAAGAGACACACGCGATCCCCGACCCGTCGTTTTGCATCAGCGAGGTCGACGTCGCCGGAAGAGCGACTCGACGTAAGTGTCTCGATCGCGTCAGGGCCGGTATCCGCTATGTCCTCGAGCAGGAGCGTCGCACGACCGCAGTTGTGGAAGCTGACGAGGTAGCCGGCCTCGTGCGCCGCCGCGACACACTCCTCCTCGTATGGCTTCATGAACTCGACGAAGTGAGCGCGTGCAACACCGACTCCTGTCCACGTCTCGTTCATGGAGATCGAGTGGATCCCGGTCTCCCCGAGCCTCCGATAGAAGCCCTTGAGCCAGTCTGTGCAGACACGCATCAGTTCGTGCACGAACGCCGGCCGATCGTAGATGTCCATCGAGAGGTCTACGAGGCCGCGTACCTCGGCGGCCATGTCCCACGGGCCGATGACGTGATGCAGCCACCACGCCTCATCACCCACCTTCTCGACCATCCCCGTGAGCACCGACATGTCGTAGAGGTCGGCCGCCGGAAAGTGGCGCAGAGCCGGAAGCTGCGCTTCGGGCTCGTCGCCTCGAAGGAGGAAGTCATGGCATGACGTGCCGAACCCGTCCTCCGTGCGATACGAGTAGTCGAGATTGCCGTCAGCAGTGCGGATCTGGTGAGCGTGCTCGCGCCATCCTTCTCCCTGCCCTGAAACCTCGAAGGTCTCAACCCACGTTTCGGTCTCGAACGGGCGCGGAAAGAGCATCCGGGGCCAGATCTCGTGCTCGCCGATGTGCTGGCTGTAGGTCGTGATCATCGGGTCGAGGCCGAGATCCTGCTGCATCTTGACGATCGACCCCATCGGGTCGTCGATCCACCAGTGGAGCATGTCGGTCGTTGTCTTGTCCGCCGGTCGAAGCTTCTTGATGAGTGGGAGCCCCAGCCAGCAGTGGACGGGGACGCGATCCGGTGTCCCTCGTTGGAAGGCGATGCGGGTGCGCTCGGCTGTCTTCACGGTCGGTCTCCTTTTTGGTGGGGCGTGTCATCAAGCATGCCAAGCTGCAGCGCCTGACGTCCGATCAGGTGAATCATTGGGGTTGACACCGGCCCGACTCGATCCGAAGCGCGGCCATCATGTCCGAAAAGACGCGGGTTGCCTCGTGGCAGTCTCTCTCCCTGATCGCCTCGACAAGCTGTGCATGAGACTCGACCAATGCCTCGATACGCCCCTCGGCCATTGCCCTCGAAGCGAAGCCGTTCATCATCTCCTGCATTGCCGGATGGAAGGCTACAAGCCGGGCTGCGAGGAGCGCGTTGTCGGCGGCACGTGAGAGAGTCAGGTGGAGAGCGAAATCGAATTCGGCGAAGGCAACGGGCTCCGTCTTCGACTGGCGCATGCCGAGGACGAGTGAACGGAGTCGCGCCACGTCGACTTCGCTCCGCCGAAGTGCCGCGAATCGGACGATGGCAACCTCGATCACCTGACGGGCTTCGATCACCTCGATCGCATCGATTGCCTCGCTCATCCGCCGACGGCCGTCGGAATCGAGAACCGCTCCGAATCTCACGTCTTCGCGCGATTCGAATGAAATGCTATTAGTCCCACTATTCGACACCTGAATCGAATGCTACCGCATAAATGAGGAGATGTCACTTGACGTCATACCCGATTGGTGCCACAATACGGTACCAATGGAGAAACTAGAGACCGCCGTTGAGGACGGGTCCCAGTCGATCGATCGCGCCGCACGGATCCTCGTCCGCCTCGTCGAGAGCGACGATATCGTGACCCTCGCGAGCGTCATGGAGGACACATGCCTACCCAAGTCAACCGCCGCTCGTCTCCTCCGCGCCCTCGAGCGAAACGGCCTCGCGCAGCGCCGACGTGGTGGCGGCTTCCGGCCCGGCCCCGTGCTCGTCGAGTATGCGCGACGCGACTCGAGCGTCGGCGACCTGGCCGCGCTGGCCTGGCCGTTCCTCGAGCGACTGGGTCAGACGACAGGCGAAACGACGAACGTGGCCATCCCGACACCCGGCGGCGTCGCGCGCGTGGCCCAGGTCAACAGCAACCACCCGCTCGGCGCGGGTAACTGGATCGGCAGCAGAATCCCGATCCACGCGTCGTCGATGGGAAAGGTGTTCATGGCGTTCGGCGCCGCCCAGCCGCCGTTCGGCCGTCCCGCGAAGCTCGGGCCGAACACGATCACGGACATGGCCGACCTGCTCGTCGAGCTCGAGCGGGTGAGGACCCTCGGCTTCGCGACGACATGGGAGGAGCTCGAAGCAGGCCTCTGCTCGACGGCTGCGCCGGTACGCGGATCGCGGGGGGCGGTCATCGCTGCCATCTCGGTATCCGCCCCGACCGTTCGTACATCGCGCGAGCGGCTTGCCGAGCTCGCCGCGCAGGTCGTCCTCGAGGCGAACGCGCTCTCGGATGCAATCAACCACTACCCAGGAGAACGAGGAGCATGACAAACGAAGAGATCCTGCAGCAGATCTACGACGAGACACTCGTCGGCAACAAGCCCGCGGTCGTCGAACTGACCACCCGCGGGATCGAAGCGAAGATGGATCCGAACACGCTCCTCTTCGAGGCCCTGATTCCCGCTCTCGAGGAGGTGGGAGCACGATTCGAGCGTGGTGACTTTTTCGTCCCGGAGATGCTGATCTCCGGTCGGGCGATGACGGGTGCGCTCGAGCTCCTTCGTCCTCTGCTCGTCGACTCAGGGACGGCGAAGGTCGGCACCTTCCTGATGGGCACCGTGCAGGGTGACGTGCACGACATCGGCAAGAACCTCGTCAACATCATGCTCGAAGGAGCCGGCTTCGACGTGATCGACATCGGCGTGCAAGTGCGGCCCGAGACGTTCATTGCGGCGATCGAGGAGCACAAGCCCGACGTCGTCGGGTTCTCCGCCTTCCTGACGACCACGATGCCGATGTTCAAGGCGAACATCGAGGCGATCGAGAGGGCCGGACTGCGCGACGACGTGATCATCATGGTCGGTGGTGCCCCTGTGACCCAGGAGTACGCGGATGTCGTCGGCGCTGACGGCTACGCCGCCGACGCCTCCAGCGCAACCAAGCGCGCCAAGGAGCTGCTGCTGCAGCGCCGGACGATGGTCTCGGTCTGAATCGGCCGCCAAACGAGGGCCAACATCGACACGACTGAAACGGCCGAACACCATTCAATCAAGGAGGCACAAGCTCGTATGCACACCGTCCTCAGCTCACGAACTCGAGAGGTCCGGATCGGGCCGGATCAGCCGTTCTGCATCATCGGCGAGCGCATCAACCCGACAGGACGGAAGGCGTTCGCGGCGGCCTTGCGAGAAGGCGACCTCTCGGAGATCCTGAAAGATGTCGACGATCAGGTGGCGGGAGGCGCACACGTCCTCGACGTCAACATGGGCGTTCCCTTGACGGACGAGGCAGATCTCCTTGCCCGCGCCGTCACACTCGTGCAAGAGCACTCGAACCTCCCGGTCTGTATCGACTCTTCCCTCGTCGAGGCCCTCGAGGCCGGGCTTGCCGCCTACGAGGGCAAGGCGCTCGTGAACTCTGTGACGTGCGAGGAGGATCGTCTCGATCGTGTGCTGCCCATGGTGAAGGAGCACAGTGCAGCGATCATCTGCCTCGTGAACGACGAGACGGGCATTCCACAAACGGCCGACGAGCGTCTCGACGTCTGTGCTCGGCTCGTCGACATCGTGCACGGCCGCTACGAGATCCCGCTCGAGGACATCGTCATCGACCCACTCGCGATGACGGTGGGAGCAGACCCGCAGGCTGTCGTCGTCACGCTCGAGACGATCAGCCGCATCCGCGACACGTATGGACTCAACATGACGCTCGGCGCCTCAAACACCTCCTTTGGCCTCCCCGGCCGCCATGCCCTGAACGCTGCCTTTCTCGTCGCAGCGTCGTACGCGGGCCTCACGAGCGCGATCATGGATGCTCGCACCGTCCAGACGGTGGACGCGTGCCGTGCTGCTGACCTGCTTCTTGGCCGTGACGAGTGGGGAACCGAGTGGATCGCCGCGCACCGCCGCACACTGGCCGCCACGGCGTGACGATCGTGGCGGAGCCGAACCACGAGGACAGCAGCTCACCCGAGCCCCCGGCGAGGGTGGCGTTGCGGTTCGAGCCGTCGGGCACGGCGGTGCGCGTTCCCCCCGGCGTTACCGTGTTCGATGCGGCTTCCTGGAATGGCATCGCAATCGACTCCACGTGCGGGGGGCATGGGACCTGCAAGAAGTGTCGTGTTCGGATAGCTGACGGATCGGTGCCGATCTCGAAGCTCGACGTGCGCGCCTTCGATCACGGCGACCTCGAGCAGGGTTGGCGGCTGGCGTGCCGGGCCGAGGCGCGCGGCGACCTCATCATCGACGTGCCACCTCTCGTTACCCGCCCGAAGGCCGCAACGGTCGGCGTCGGACGACAGGTGATCCTCCGCCCTGCCGTACAGAAGCGGTACGTAGAGCTCGAACTGCCGACCCTCCAGGATCAGCGCACAGATCTGGAACGACTGTTCGACGCGGTCGACGACCTCGAGCTGCGTGTCGAGACCGGCGTCCTGCGGCGGCTGCCACGGACTCTGCGCGACTCGGACTTCCGGGTCACGTGCGTGATTGTCGACGATCTCCTGATCGATGTGGAGCCGGGCGACACGAGCGAGCGATTGCACGGAATCGCGTTCGATCTCGGTACGACGACGGTCGTCGCGACGCTCCTCGACCTCGTCACAGGGACCCCGGTTGCAGTTCGATCGATGCTCAATAAACAGCAACCTTTCGGAGCCGACGTCATCTCGCGCATCTCGGCGACGATGCTCGACCGCGATGCACTGGAGCGGCTACGCGTTCTCGCGTGCGCGACGCTCCAGGAGCTCGTCGACGAGGTATGCGAGCAGGGCGAGGTAGATCACGAAGACGTGTACGAGGTCGCGCTCGCGGGCAACGCGACGATGACCCAGCTCGCCCTCGGGATCGACCCTGAACCGATCGGCGTCGCACCGTTCATCATGGTCGCGCCGTCGTACCCGGACATGCCGGCCACCGAGCTGGGACTGCGCCTCCACCCCCGGGCACGCGCGACGATCTTTCCCGCACTCGGGGCCTATGTCGGCGGCGATATCGTCGCGGGCCTTCTTGCGACCGGAATGACTCGCGACAAGCGGCTGCGTCTGTTCATCGACGTCGGCACGAACTGCGAGATCGCGCTCGGATCCGCCGAACGCCTCGTGTGCACGGCTGCGCCTGCAGGTCCCGCGTTCGAGGCCGCTCAGATCCGATGCGGGATGCGAGCCGCCGATGGGGCGATCGAGGTCGTCAGGATCCGGAACGACACGATCGAGTTGGACGTGATCGCAGACGCCGAGCCGCTCGGGATGTGCGGCTCCGGTCTCGTCGACGCAGTGGCTGAGCTCGTCGTTGCAGGCCTGCTCGACCTCTCAGGGAGATTCGTCCCGAACGAACGAGCTGCCGAGATTGCCCCGGCGCTGTCACGTCGCCTCGTCGCCCGCCCTGACGGCGAGCGCATCTTCGTGCTGCACTGGCAAGGAGAGGAGGGTGATATCGACAATGCCGTCTACCTTTCACAGCGCGACGTTCGGGAGCTGCAGTTTGCGAAGGCGTCGATTGCGACCGGGTGGAGCCTGCTCGTCGAGGAGCTCGGCATCGACATCTCCGAGATTCAGCAGGTGCTGCTCGCCGGATCGTTTGGCTCGTATCTCTCCCCGGCAAGCGCTGTCCGAATCGGCCTCGTGCCGAGGCTCGCGCTCCCCCGGATCGTGTCGGCCGGCAACGTCGCCGGCGAAGGAGCGAAGATGGCTCTCCTCTCGGTGCAGGAGAGACACGCGGCAACGGCGATGTTCGACGAGGTCGAGTACGTCGAGCTCTCCGACCGCGAGGACTTCAACGACCGCTTCGTGGAGGAGCTCGCGTTTCCGGTGGCCCAATGAGCGCCAATCTGACCGTGATCTCCTGGCGCGATATCCCGGCGCAGGTCACTGCAAAAGGGGAGACAGGGAGCGCACGGGTGCAGCTCTCCGATCGGTTCCAGAAAGCGATCGACGCTGCCGCGATGAAGGCAGGGCTGGTCGAGATGGAGCTCTACCTCGAGGAGTGGCACCAGACGACGCGCCCCTGCGCCGACGACCTCGAGGCGGAGGTTGCGGCCGAGGCAGCGCGGCTGGAAGCCGCCTACACGCGAGAGGCCCTGCTGCGTCTCAGCCGGTCGGGCGGGCGCGACGAATGATCAAGGCCCGGCTCAGCCTGAAAGGAGAGCCGAAGGAAAGGAGCACTCAGGCCGAAGCGCTGAGTCTGTTCTCCAGGCCCGCAAGCGCCTTGCCTGCGAGCGACCGGAACGTGCCGCCCAGAAACGGCTCAGCGACACGCAAGACGCCCTTCAGCTTGAAGTCTGCGCTGTAGGTGATGCGCGTGCCTCCGTCGGCGGCACTCTCGAACTCGATCGTGTCGAGCGACGTCGCCTTCTCCCCCACGCCGTCGAGAACGATGCGCCGGTTGTCCTCGAAACCCGTCACCGTGTAGGTGAACGGCATCGTCTTGCCTCGGAACTCGGCCTGCACCTCGTAGACCGTTCCGATCCCACCGTCTCCCGAGATCTTCCGGGACTCGTGGATGCCCGGATCCCACTCGGCGACGGTCGTGAAGTCGGCAACGTAGGCAAACGACTCCTTCACGGAGCGTGGCACCTCGATCACCTCGGTCACGACCATGAAGCAATCCTACCCGGCTAGAAGATCTCCGGGCACCACGGCTTCACGTCGACGCCGTAGAGTGCATCCGCTCGAGGCTGCCGCGTGCGATCTCCTCGACACGGTCGGCGCGCGCGAGCTCCGCGAAGGTGAACCCGCCGAGGTACGCCGAAGCGAGCGCTTGCACGTCGAGGCGCACATCCGCGCGCCGCTTCGAACGTTTGGCGACGCCGTCCTCGACCGTCCAGGTTCCGACGTTGTCCGCAAAGATCGGGTCGGAGGCGACGTCGAACGTGACCGGGCCGTCGCCTGTCACGGCGCGCGCAGAGAGCGCAGCACCGACGTCGACGAGCCGGAGCCACACGCCGTCGACGACGCGCCAATGCAGGCGATTCGGCCGTTGTACCAGCAAGAACAGAGGGTGATCGACGCTCAGAAGCTGGCAGTGGATCTCCGCGACCCAGTCGATCCCGAGGAGATACCGCCAGATCTCCCGCGTAACGGCTGGGGTCGCGCCGATCGCCTCGAGGACAGTGACCTGGCTCGCGTTATGGACGTCATCCCATTCGAGCTTGATCCGGTAGAGCGCGTAGCCGACCGGGCGGCCGTCGATCTCGAGCAGAAGTCGGTTGAGCTCGCCGCTGCCGCGCCGCCGCTCGGGCCGGTCGTCGAGCCTCTTCACATCCCACCACGCCTCCGAGCGGGAGATAAACCCGGGCGAGCACCGCCGCACGCGGTCATAGATCCGCGGGAACACCTTCGCCGCTTCCTCGTGACCGACGAGACGCGCTGTGCCCGTCCTCCCGGGTAGATCGGAACGCAACTCTGCGTGCCCACGGGTCGCCTTGATCATCGCGTCCTGTGACGCCATCCCATACCCGAAGCGCCCGTAGATCGTCTCCTCCGACGCCCACAGGCAGCGAGTGGCTCGCCACGCTCGCGCACGGCGGCGAGCTGTGCGCGCATCATCCGGTCGAGGATGCCGCGGCGGCGGTGCGTCGGCAAGACACCCACGACCGTCACGCCTGTACACGACACCGGGCCACCCGGGGCGGTCAGATCGAGCGGTACGACGCCGGTCTAGATCTTCTCGAGCGGAGCATATTCGAGCATCAGCTTCCGCTCGCTCTGATCCTTCGCAAACCGCACCGTGACAAGCCCGCCCGGCTCGATCCGGGTGACGACACCTTCGCCGAGCGAACCGTGCCTGACCGAATCACCGGTCTGCAACGACGGAATGTCGCTCGGCTCACGGGTGGGCGCAAACGGCGTCTGACCGCTTGCGCCGTAGCTCGACCACGACGAGGGGCGCAATCGCTCGCGCTCCACGTCTGCGGGAAGCTCGTCGAGGAACCGCGACGGCAGGTTGTACTCACGCCGGCCGTAGAGCGACCGGGCCATCGCGTGCGTCAGCGTCAGCTTCTCCATGGCGCGGGTCATCCCCCGTAAGCGGCGCCTGGGTTCCACTACGTGTGCTTGTGCTACTTAGGCCCGGTGGGGGGGAAGGAGGCGTGCTGCCACCCCATAAAGGAGG
>JAJAZN010000079.1 GCA_026785685.1 Thermoleophilia bacterium | reverse complement strand
GCCAGGGTGTGGTACATCGCGGGGGTGTTGGCTCCGCTCCGCGGGCTGGCCGCAGAGGGGTCCTGATCGAGACTCGGGCCGACGGTACCGCGAGCACCGGCGCCATCGCGAACCGCTGTGCGCTCTTCGACTACGGGCCTTCCTCTCCCATCACTCCATCCTCCCAAGAGGCCCGCGGGCGGGGCCCTTCAGGATCGCCCGAAGGGCGCAAGAGCAATCACATGAGGGAGTGGCGATACGCTCTCCCATCACCACTCCCTCATGTGACGCGACAGCCACCCGGCGGCGTAGAACGGGTATGCACGCTGCGACACTGACGAGACCCTTGATGCAGACCGCCACTCCCTTGACCTTTGCCGATGCGGCCGAGCACCACCTCGACGACGTCTTCGGCTACCTCCTCTACCTCACGCGCGACCGCGCAACCGCAGACGACCTTGCGGGCGCCACGTTCGAGAAGGCACTGCGGCAGTGGTCGCGCTTCGATCCAAAGCGCGGCACGGCCCGGACGTGGCTTCTCGGCATTGCCCGCACGACGGCGCTCGACGCGTTTCGCGCCGACTCGCGCCGCAAGAAGCGCGAGGAGGCGGCAGCCGAGCCCGAGGCCAGGGAAGCCGACTTCGTCGTGGGGCTCTCGCCCGCCCTGCAAACCGCACTCGCGACGTTGAGTGCAGGAGAGCGTGAGGTGCTCGCGCTGCGGATCGTGATCGAGCTCGACGGCGACCAGACCGCCCGCGTGCTCGGCTTCAGCCCGACCGCCGTTTCGACCCGGCTCAACCGGGCGCTGACCAAACTCGAAGAGAAGGTGAGGAACGATGACCTCCGCTGAGCTGATCACCGAGCTGCACGCCACGAGGCCAGCTGCCGACGGCGCGCTGCGCGAGCGCGTCCGGGCGATCGCCGCCGCCGAGCCGGTGCGGCGGTCGTCTCCCTTCGCCCGTCTCTCGCGCTATTCGCCCCGCCGGTTTGCGCTCGTCGTCGTGCCGGCAATGGCAGTAGCGCTGCTCGCGGTTGCCGGCGTCGCCGGGTTGCTCGGCTCGGGCTCGCAGCCGGGCGTGGAGGCGATCCGCAGCGATCTCTCCTCGCAGAGCGCGACTGCCCCGGGGACCACCACGAACCCGACGCGCGAGCTCGCACCTCAGCTCAAGGCGGGAACGAGCGCTGCGGATGCCGCTACTCCGGCGCCGACAATCGGTCGGGCCCAGCGCTACTCGGCGCAGCTCACGCTGTCCGTCAAGAACATCGATGCGCTTTCCGATGCGACGCAGCGGGCGCTACGGATCACCCGCGACCTCGGCGGCTACCTCGTCACGGCGTCGTATGCGACGACCGACTCTGGCACGTCCTTGCTCACCTTGAAGGTGCCGACCGCGAGCGTGCAGCAGGCGATCGTGCGGCTCTCGGATCTCGGCAAGATCGTCGGCCAGCAAATCCAGATTGATGACCTCCAGGGACAGGTCGACGAGCTGACGAAGCGCGAGAATGGTCTGCGTCTCCAGATCGCGCGGCTCTCGGCGCGGCTCTCGGCGCCCGGCGTCGACGCAGAGACCCGGGCGACGCTCGAGGCTCGTCGCGACGCCGCCCGAAGCGAGCTCGCGAAGGTCAGGCAGACGAACGCACAGGTCGCCGCCGAGGCGCGCTTTGCGACGATCCAGCTGACCTTGCAGACGTCTGAGTCGTCGGCCGTCGTGCCGGTCCCGTCACGCTTCGACAACGCGGTCGACCGTGCAGTCGAGATCCTTGCGATCGAGGCGACGGTCGTGCTCTACGCGCTCGTGATCGTCGGCCCGCTCGCCCTGCTTGCCCTCCTCGTGTGGCTCGCCCAGCGGGGACTGCGGCGGCGGCAGGACGAGCACCTCCTGTCGAGTCCGTAGGCGACGACGCCGATCGGGGAGCTATGGCCCGGGCGAACTCCGCGATAGCCTGGTCAGCTCCGCGATCGAGTCTCCGACCGCCTCGAATCCACGCCCATGTGTCTCGTCCTGCTCCAGGATCAGCCACTCGACGCCCGCGCCTGCCGCCGTGTCCATGAGCCGGCCGTAGTCCACCTCGCCGGCGCCGAGCGGAACGTGGACGGGGCCACCGTCCCTCCTCGAGCGAGGACGGCGTCCGCCTCGGCGGCGTCTGCCGAGGGCTCGATCCAGCCGACGACGAGCCTATCGGTGCCGAGAACCCTCTTCGGCAAGCGCTTCGATCTCGGTTTCGATCTGCGGCAGCGATGCATGGCGGCTGTAGGCAACGAGGCCGGCCTCGTCGAGCAGGCCGCGGACTGCGTCTGCGGGATGCCCGTAGAGGTCGTGGAACTCGACCCCTTCGAAGCCGAGCACGGCTGTACTCGCAAGCGAACCGGCGAGATCCTCGGCGCAGCGATCACGAACGGTGTACAGCTGAAGTGCGATTCGACTCACTCGAACTGTCCTCCCGGGTCGACGGCGTCAGCGGAACTCCGAGGGCTCGACATCACGGGGCGTCCAGCGTCCCGATCAACGCCTCTGCCACGACCTTGAGTGGCCGCCCGGAAATCTGGCTCGCCTTGCGCAGTCGCGCGAAGGCGTCCTGCTCGGTCAGCCCCTCGCGCTCCATGAGCAAGCCCTTCGCCCGCTCGATCGCCTTCCGTGCCGCAAGTGCTTCGGAGAGCGAGTCCGCCTCCTCACGCACGGCTGCGAGCTCATCGTGGCGCGCCCGCGCCGTCGCGATTGCAGGCAGCAAGTCCGTCTCCCGGAAGGGCTTCACGAGGTATCCGAACACCCCGGCCTCGACGGCTCGGGACACGAGCTCTTGCTCGCCGTAGGCGGTCACCATCACGATCGGGATCGGTCGCTCCTCGAGGATACGTCGTGCCGCGTCGATCCCGTCGAGCTTCGGCATCTTCACGTCGAGGAGGGCGAGGTCGGGCTCGAGCGTGCGAGCGAGCGTGACGGCCTCCTCCCCGTCCTTTGCCTCCGCGCAGACATCGAAGCCTGCCTTCTCGAGCATCGCCCGCAAGTCGAGCCTGATGATCGTTTCGTCTTCAGCGATCAGAATGCGCATCGTCGTCCTTTCCGTCTCCTTGCCGTGCCGGGAACCTGACTTCGGCACGCAGACCGGGATCATCGACGAGTGTCAGCTCACCGTGGAGCTCGTCACGAACGAGCGCGCGAACGATGGAGAGGCCGGTGCTGTCGTGCGCGGCCTGCATGCCGTCGCCGTCGTCGGCGATCGAGAGCACGACATCACCGCCGAGCCCCGTGAGTGTAATCGAGATCGTTCCGCCCCCGTGCTCGAGCGCGTTTCCGAAGAGCTCACTGAAGACGAGCGCGAGCGACGTGGCCCTCTGGCCGGCGAGCGAGATCGGCTCGAGTGATGAGCTGACGTCCTTGCCGACGACGAGCCCCTGCACGAGCATTGCGCGCAGTCGATCGATCAACTCGTCGAGCTGCACGTCGTCCTCGCGATGCTCCGTCAGCACCTCGTGGACGGCGGCGATCGCGAGGATCCGGTTGACCGAGTCACCGAGCGCCTTCTGAGGATCGACGTTGTCGGAGCGTGCCTGGAGACGCAGGAGCGAGGCGACCGACTGCAGGTTGTTCTTGACGCGATGGTGGACCTCTTGAAGCAACACCTCGCGTTCTTTCAGGCTCTGGCGCAGAGTGTCATCTTGTTTGCGTCGCTCGCTGAAGT
>JAJAZN010000078.1 GCA_026785685.1 Thermoleophilia bacterium | reverse complement strand
GCCCGTAGAACGCCGAGGCGTACTTTGCGGCGTACGCAATGATCGGTGTGTGCGGAAGCACGTTACGGATCGCACCAACGCGGCCGTCCATCATGTCACTCGGCGCGACGACGTCCGCGCCGGCCTCAACGTGACTCATTGCCGCGCGTACGAGCAGCTCGAGCGTCGCGTCGTTCGCAACCTCTCCCTCCTCGAGCACGCCGCAGTGTCCGTCGCTGCGGTACTCGCAGAGACATACGTCCGTCATCAGCGTCAGCTCGGGCACCTCGGCCCTGAGAGCACGCAGTGCGCGCTGGACGATCCCGTCCACGGCCCAGGCGCCCGATCCCTGTTCGTCTTTCTCCTCGGGAATCCCGAAGAGGAGCACCACGCGCACTCCGAGCGCCGAGAGCTCCGACCCCTCACGCACGATCTCGTCGATCGATCGCTGCGCGATGCCGTCGAGACCCGGCACGGGTCGAACGACGCCCTCACCGGGACACGCGAAGAGCGGCATTACGACGTCGTCGAGGGTCAGCTGTGACTCGCGCACGAGAGCACGGAACGTTTCCGTGCGACGGAGGCGACGGAGGCGTGTGACGGGAAAGAAGGTCACTCGGGCAAGGGTACGTCAGAGGCGCGGTCGGGCGGTCCCTCGACGTCGACTCCAATCATCGGGGCACCATCGTCCCAGCTGTCGAAGCGCACGCGCTCGGAGAAGAATTCCCAGATCGCCCGGGCTGCAGCCATCGTCGGGAGGGCCATCAGGACGCCGGCAATGCCATAGAGCTCACCACCTGCGAGGAGGCCGAAGATGACGAGCAGCGGATGGAGCCGGAGCGCGGTCGCCATCACGTTCGGAACCACGATGTGGCCCTCGACCTGGTAGATGAAGATGAACAGAGCGATCACCCACAGCGCGGAGACTGGATCGACGATGAGCGCATAGATCGTCGGAGGGATCGCCGAGAGCCAGGGCCCGATAAAGGGGATCACCTCGATCACGCCCGTCCAGACGCCGAACAGGAGCGCGTACCTCTCGGCGCCAGGTACGAGCCCGATCGTCCCGAGCAGCCACATGCCAAGGCCCGCACTGGCACCGATGACAGTGGAGAGAATGAGCTGCCCCCGCACGTAGCCGGCGAGCGCCTTCTCGATCCGCCGTGTCAGTCGAAGTCCGTCCCCCGGCGGGAAGCGGCGGTCGACAACGCTCTCCAGCCGTTCCATGTCGAGGAGCATGTAGATGGCAATGACGACGATGAGGACGAGGTTGAAGAGCGCCACCACGAGCGAGAAGGCCGCGCCCTGGGCGAACGAGATCGCATCCTGGGTGTACCCGGAGACCTCACCTGCCCCGAGGTTGTCGATCCAGTCTGTCGCCTGCTTCTCGATCTGGATGCTCTCGAGGCCATGGGTGTCGAGCCATCGCTGCAGCCGATCGATGTCGAGCTCCGCGCCGGTGCTTCCCGTCGAGCCGTCGAGCGTGACGTAGTCATCGATCCGCTCGGCTGCCGAGCGGGCCTGATCGACGACGACGCCCCCGAGGGTGAGGACGATGAACGCGACGGCCGCCGCGAAGAGGAGGAAGACGAGAGCCACGGCAAGCCCACGCGGGAGTCGCAGTCGCTTCAGGTCACGGACCAGGGGATTCAGCAGGAACGCGATCACGCTCGCCGTGAGAAAGAGGAACAGCACGTGCCCGAGGACGCCCGCGAGCATCCAGATGATGAGCAACCCGACCGGCAGGCCCACGAGCTGGATCCACCGCGGCACCCTGATCGTCGAAATCGTGGGGCCCGGAGGCGTTGTCATCCCGGGATCGTAGCCTTGTCGCGGTTCCATCACCTTCGAACAGCCGCTACCGTGCGCGTGATGGCCACGCCGCGCTCCCGGCGAGCGGCCCGGCACCGTGAACGACGGCGGCGCGCACAGCACCGTGCCCGTCGCCTGGCCGTGATCGGAATCGTCGCCGCTCTCGCTCTCATCACGTTGATCCTCACCGCCTTCGGTTCGAGCTCCCCCGCTCCGGTCGCGACGGCGACCACGCCTGCGGCGGTCACGGACGTGCCGCCGGAACCCGACGTGCTCGCGACTGTCGGCAACCTCCAGATCAAGCTTCCGGTGGCCGGCGACGCCGTGACGGCAGTCGGGTTCCACGGAGCGGGGCCTGGAGCCGTGGAACTCAGTCCTGTCGGTCGGCAGCTCAACGAGGGGCTCCTCGCTCGACTCTGGCGACGGATCGCGGGGTCGAGGCAGGATGGCCCCGTCTGGATTCAGCTCGACGGAGGCACCGCAACCGATGTGATGGACGTCGGAGCGGCGCCGGGAACGGACGTCTACTCACCCGTCGCGGGAACCGTCGTCTCGATCTCTGACTACGTGATCGACGGCAAACGGCACGGGGCGCGAATCGACGTGCGACCGAGCGCGGCCCCGTCGTTGATCGTCTCACTGACCCACGTCGAGCCCGATCCTTCACTCACCGTCGGCAGCCCTGTCCTCGCTTCTTCGTCGAAGCTCGGCACGGTGGTCGACGTTGCCGCAGTCGAACGGCAGTCGCTTGCCAAACATGCAGGCGCCCGTGGCAACAACGTGGCGATCGAGGTCCAGCCGGCGGCAGGATCGCTGCCGTGAACATCCTGTTCATTGGTGACGTCGTCGGCCGGCCCGGCAAGGAGGCGATCGAGGATCGCCTCGCCGCACTCCGGGTCGAGCTCGACGCGGCGATCTGCATCGTCAACGGCGAGAACATCGCGGACGGCGTCGGCATCACACCGAAGCTCGCAGACCGGCTGCTCGCCGCCGGCACCGACGCGATCACGCTCGGGAACCACACCTGGGGCCGCCAAGAGATCGCGCCCTATCTCGCCACGTCCGACGGTGTCATCCGTCCGGCGAATCTCTCTGCCGACGCGCCAGGCAAGGGCATCACGATCGTGACCGCTACGGACGGATCGGCGGTGGCAGTGATCAACGTATGGGGTCGCTCTCGCTCGACCCGGCCCGAAGCATGTGGGAGCTAATCGACGGCCTCGTCGACGAGGCCACGGCAACGACTCCGGTCATTCTCGTCGACGTCCATGCCGAGGCAACGAGCGAGAAGGTCGCGCTCGCACGCTGGCTCGACGGTCGGGTCACCGGTGTCGTCGGGACGCACACGCACGTGCAGACATCGGATGCGCGTGTCCAGCCGGGCGGGACCGCCGCGATCACGGATGTAGGAATGACAGGCCCTCACGACTCCGTGATTGGCGTCAAGGCGGAGCTTGCGACGCACCGGATGCGAACGGGAATGCCCGTGCGCTTCGAGGTGGCAACGGGAGGCGTGCGGATCGAGGGTGTGCTCATCGAGTGCGACGGTGCGAGCGGGAGGGCGACAGCGATCAGGCCGGTGCGCGTTCCCTGGCCTTGAAAGCCCTGAGTCGGACGACAAGGACGACAAAGAGGATCACGAGCACGAGATCGCGGACGAGGACGAGCCAGGACGAGATCGGGTCGAAACTCTTGACGAGGTCCCAGTAGGTCCACGGAAACCACAGCTTGGTCAGCCCGCACGCAGCGACGAGGAGAGCGGACGCGACCGACCCGCGCAGGCCCGGAACGATCACGACGATCGCGAGCAGCCAGACGAGGAACTGCGGCGACACGACCTTGCCGAAGGCGACGAAGGCGACGACGGCCGCCGCGGCGTACTGCGCGAACCGCGCCTGCGACTCCGTCTCGCCTCGCGCATACCGCACCCACACGAGCACGAGAGCCGCGAGACCGAGGATCGTCGTGACGCCCGCGGCGACGCTAGCGACCGTTCCCGTGAGATTCTGCGATCCGGATCCTGACGCCCATGCGAGTGGCATCCCAGCAGCGTTGTGAAGAGCGAGCAGCACGCCCGAGCCGAGGCTCTCGATCTGAAGCGGTCGGCCGAGCTGCCTCCAGACGCTCCGCGCCACTCCCTCGGGCGCGACGAGCGCGAACGGGAGATAGACGACGACCGCGGCACCGACCGCCAATCCGGTGTCCCGGAACGCCGCTCTAGGACCCCCTCGCTTCCAGGCCCGGGCAGCGAGGAGCGGTAGGAGAACAGCCGGGTAGATCTTCGTCGCGATCGTGAGGCCGAGCAGGATCGGCCCGAGCGTTAATCGTCGGTGGAGGATCGCGCAGACGGCAGCGAGCGTGAACGCTGCGGCGTAGAGGTCGAACCGGGTCAGGACGAAAGGCCCGAGAAGGACGACTCCTAGGACGAAGGCGCCGACCGCGAACACGACTCGCCGGGTGGACGCGCGCACCGCCTGCAGCGTGATGACGACCAGGGCACAGATTGCAGCGAGCCCGGCCGCCATCAGCACCTCGAAGAGCGGCTCGTAGCGATCGATGGTCGACGAGACCAACGCTGGAAGCACGAACGGGATCAGCGCACCCGGGGGGTACTCGACGACGAAGTCTCGGTAGGGGACGTCCCCGGAAACGATGCGCTCGCCGTATCGCTCGTAGACGAGCGTGTCCGAGATCCCCGGGTCGCCGACGAGGCCTGACATCAGCAGGAGGCCAGCTCCGAGACCAACGGCGGCGCCGAGCGCGGCTAGAGCGGCAGTACGAGCCATCAAGACGCCGGCTCCTCGACGGGCGGCCTCGCGGGCGCGAGCAGGAGTGCGATCAGGAGGAACGGAAGAAACCACGGGATGTAGAGGTACGACCAGTGCGTGAGCGTAAGCTCGAAGCCGATGAGCACCGCCGCGCTCAGCGCGGCAAGCTCGAGCGGCCCCTTGCGCTGCGGGATCACCGCGACAACACCGGCGAGGGCGAGAACGGCGATCTGGAGGATCAGCTGGACGGCGCCTAGATCGGGAATCCCGCGCGCGTGGTACTGACCCCAGTCCCACGGCGAGAACGGTGAGCCCCGATCGAGTTGATAGCGGAAGGTGTGGTCGCCGAATGTTCGCACCGTGTCCATGAGATTCGGCTCGAGGAGGAGGATGGAGATCGCGAGACCTGTCGCCACGAGGAAGGATACGGCGAAGCGCGCGACCGCATGACGGGACAGCCCGTTCGGATACGTCAGCCAGAGAGGCGCCAGCAGAAGCGTCGCGAACTTCGTCCACCCCGAGAGCGCGATGGCAGCACCGCGCGCAACGGGAGAGGTCGAGAACCAGAAGCCCCAGACGAGAATCGCGGGCATGATCGCGTCGTTCGTGTTCGAGTTCAGCGCGTAGGCGGTGAATGGAAACGCCATCCATCCGAAGACGAGCGCCGCGGCGAGCGGTGGGCCGCCGAAGCGACGGCCGATGAGAAAGAGGCCGAGGACGAGGAGGAGATCGAAGGCGATCGCGGTTGTGTGAGCCGCAGGAAGTGAGTCCCACTTGCCAGACCACGGAAACACGAGAGTCGCCGGGACGTAGGCCAGGTAGGAAACGGGCCCGTACGTGTCCCCACGAGGAAGGGACGACTCGCAGCGCCCGTTGTCCTGAACCCAATCGCGGATCGAGCCCTCCGCATCCGGCTTCCCGCAAGCCCGCTTCGTCGCCTGCACCGGCATGTTCCCGTACGGCGCACGTCCGTCGAGGATCCTGTCGCCGCCGATCACGCCTGCGTATCCGACGTCGATCACTCCGCGTGGCGTCTCGAGGTTGAGGCCTACGCGGAGTCCGCCCAGAAAGACGGCGACGGCCGCGAGGAGCCAGACCGGCCAGAACAGCGTCGGCGTTACCGCGCGACCACGAAAGCCGATCCAGCACGTGCGGACGAGGAGATAGGACAGCGGCGGGGCTGCGAGCAAGGCGCTCTGGAACACCTCACCTCTGTTGAAGAACAACAGCGAGAGGCCGAACGAGATGAGTGCAAGGAGGTCGAGCGAGTGCCAACTCCGCAGGCGTCGCCAATCGGCGAGGCCGACGAAGAAGACGACGCTGAGAGGAATCCACATCCACCACTCGTTAAGGACCTTGCCGCCAAAGGAGCCGACGCGGCCGCGAGCCATGCCCCATGCGACCTGCGGCCCCGTCCAGGCTTCGGACACGCGACCGTCGCCGTCCTCGACCTTGCCGAGCGCGATCTGGCCCGCTCGCCCGGACGAGATCTTGACGATCCAGCGGCGCGTCGCCTCGTCGAACACCGCGTCGGTCGTCGGGTTCGCCGGGTAGCGCTCGAGCCAGCGTGCGACCTTGGGATAGGCGAGGAACGTCGCGACGACTTCCTGCTCGCTCTTTCCCGGGCCGTCCTGTGGAGCAAACGGCTCCTCGAGCGGGCTCGTTCCCGTCGTCGCAGTCGTCGGCGTCGTCGGCTCTGCGGCGAGCGCCACGGGTGAGGCCAGGGAAGCGAGGGCGAAGGCGAGAGCACCCGCAACCGCCACACGCTTCATCGCCGGCGAAACGACCAGAGCTTGTTCCCGATGAAGTTGAGCGGCGTGACGACGACGATCGCCACGGCTTGCGACGGAAGCTCGCCCATGCCCGCCTCGACGAGCAGGTAGAGGACGACGAGGTTCGCGCCGAGCGCGAACGAGGAGACCACGAGGAACCTGAGCCCCTGGTAGGCGACACCCCCCCGTTGGCCACGGAACGTCCAGAGTCGATTCCAGATGTAGTTGCTTGCAACGGCGACGAGAAACGATCCAACGGCGGCGGGCACGTAGTGCAGGCCGGCCCACTTCAGCAGGCTCGCGAAGACCGCGAGGTTCACGAGGTACCCGCTGGCGCCGACAATGCAGAACTTCGCGAGCTGTTCCCAGTTACTTCGCTTCCCGAGAGCGCTTCCGACGCGCTGAGCGGTGCCCTGACCGGGGGGGGGTGCGAGAGAGCCTGTCATGCTCGGGCGAGGGTACCGGGTCACGCCGCTCGGCCGAGTGCGTACCCGGGAATCTCGACGCCGAAATGGGCGAGGACGAGGGGTGCTACATCAACGATGCTGACGCTCACTTCAGGACCGGGCGCAGCGTCGACCCCCACCGTGAGAAGCGGTACCTCGCTGTCGCCGGCAACGAGCGAGCCGTGCGAGCCGCCGCCGACGTGATCTCCTCCCCCGAGGTCCGCAAACTCGAAGCCCTCGGTCGCCGACACGAGCACCTCACCGGCGTTCGGATTCGTGAGAGCGGACCAGCACCGAGCGAGCCCGTCCGGGTGCCCGAGAATCGATGCGTCGCCCGAGCAGTCGAAGCCTGACGTACCGGCTGGGGCAAACGCGAGCTCTTCCCGTTCGCGCCGCGCGACCGCGTGCGTGCCCTCGCGAAAGAGCGTCACCTCGACGGCGGCGACACCATCGAAGCGCGCGGCGACGTCGCGCGGGTCGAGCCGACAGGCAGGGGAGAGGTAGAGGTGGGCCGCTCGATTCGACGCCAGCGCAAGAACACCCTCGACTCCGGCGATCTCGGCCCCCAGTGAGGTCGACTCTCGAACGCGTGTCTGGCCGTGATCGGCCATCACGACAACAGCGTAACGCTCGAGAAACGAGTCGATGCCACCGCCCGCTTCGACGAGGGAGGCGAGTGCTGCGTCGCAACTCTGCAACGTCGACAGCGCTGAGTCCGGCCCATGCTCGTGAGAGGCGTAGTCGTAGTCCGAGAGGTAAAAAAGGAAGAAGTCGAACGCATCGCGGGTGACGAGCCAGCGGCCCACCGCGGTCGCATAGGCATCAATCGAGCCTGCCGCACGGTTGCGCCATGAAAGTGGCGCGCCCGTGCGATCGGAGCTGTAGAGGTTGTAGAAGAAGAAGCGCTCCGGGCCCATCACATCCGGAAGGAACGGCAAAAGCGAGCGGTGCTTCGTCCGGCCGCGGTACGCGGTGAAGTTCGTCGCAGCCGTCCGGAGACCCGCGTCGGCCAGGGCCTCGAAGACCGTGAGTGCGTTCACACCGAGATGCTGTCCGTTCATGTTCACGAGCGTGTCCAGCAGCGTCTGACCGATTCCGGCTGCCCGGACGGCCCCGAACGAGCTGCCGTACTCGACGATGCGATCCTCTGTTCGGTCATACCAGACGAGATGCGGAATCTCGTGGATATCGCCGTGTGCTCCCGTGGCGATCGACGAGAGACACACCGGGGTCAACGATGGAAAGACCGACGTCGCCCGCCGGTACGAGCCACGTTCCGCGAGCGCCGCAAGCATTGGCGTCTCACCTGAACCCATCGTGCCCTCGAGCATCGACGGCGTAAGTCCATCGATGACGACAAGAATCAGTGGCCGCGGCGTCACTTGGCGAGCGAGCGCAGCCCGGCGTACTTGTCCGGGCCGTGCCGTGCCCTGCGGGCCGCTATCACGGGCATCAGGAGCGCCTCGAGATACCCGACGACCGGGCTCAGCGCGAGAAGTGCGACGACGATCGCCGCTCCGATGAGCAGGAAGGCCGTGCCGCCTGCGGTCGCGCCGCGCCGGTTGGCACCCCGAACGATCGCAGCTGCCGACACGGATCCGATCACCGCACCCACCACACCTCCACCCACGCCGATCCAGCCGTTGACGAGCATCCCTGCGCCAACGCCCACGACGAGCGCGCCGAGCAACGTCGTCGCAAATCCGAATCGGAGCCCGGCGAGAACGCCCGCGAATGCAATCCCCGCAGCAACGCCGATTCCGACAGTGATCCCGATCTCGTACCAGTCGCCCATCTCGAACGGTCAGTGTACGGATCGCCGCTCGAGGCGGCCGATCACATCGAGGCAAAACGCCCCTGCACGCACGCCGTCGACGACGCGATGATCGAACGTGACCGACACATTCCCCATCTCACGAACGACGACCTCACCGTCGCGGACGACCGGACGCGGTCCGATGCGATGGAGCCCCAGGATCGCGACCTCCGGGTGGTTGATCAACGGCGTCACGAGCAGGCCACCAAGCTTTCCGGCGCTCGTGACCGTGAAGGTCGAATCACGCACGTCGTCGGGATGGAGCGAGCCCGCCCGCGCTCGGTCGGCGAGTCGCGTGATCTCGGCATCGATCTCGGCAACGGTGAGCCGGTCGCACCCATGGACGACGGGCACGACGAGCCCTGCCTCGGTGTCGATGGCGACGCCGAGGTCGTAGCGGTCGAGCAGGACGATGTCGTCATCCTCGATGCGCGCGTTCAGCTCGGGATACTCGATGAGCGAAGCGGCGACGGCCGCCAGGGTCGTGGCGACGAGCGTGTCCAGATCGACACCGGAGAAGTCGCACTCCTCGACGAAGGTCACTGCCGGAATCTCGCGATGGGTGCGTTCGACCTGTTCCACGATCGCCCGCCGAATTCCCCGTACCGGGATGCGCCTGCCCTCGGTCGGCGTGACCGCGGTGCGGATGTCCGCCTCGGTCACCTGCCCTCCCAAACCGGTGCCACTGACGGCCGAGAACTCGACGCCGAGCTCACGTGCGAGTCGGTGGAGCGCGAGCGCCTCGAGCGGCTCCGAGCCGACGACCGCGATGATCGGCTCCGCGACCGGCTCGTCGGCGGGCGGCGACGTGACCGAGTGGAGCAGCTGCTCACCCTCCTCGCCGATCATCGCGAGGGTGGAGCCGACCGAGGCCAGCTCTCCCTCACGGGCGATGATGCGCAAGACGACACCGGCCACGGGCGCTCCGACCTCGACGGTCGCCTTCTCGGTTTGGATCTCGACGATCGGCTGGTGCTCGTCGACGGACTCTCCCTCGGCGACGAGCCAGCGTGTGATCTCCCCCTCGCCGAGGCCCTCGCCGAGATCGGGCAGCGTGAATGCGTGCGCCATGAGAGGCAGCGTAGTAAGGAGCGCGCCCCACGGCCAGACCGCGGCCGTTCGCAGGCGAGCGGTAGACCTACACGAGAACCGTCAACGCATCGCGCTGCGCAAAGATTTCGGCCTCGACGACGTCGCCTATGTCCTCGCCGTCGACCTGCACGGGCATTGGTCGATCGCACCGGAGCTGAATCCTGTCGAGGTCGTGGCCGGTGAGCACGTCGCGCGATCCGTGGCCCCCACGAACCGCCTGCGTGGCAAGTCGCGGAATCGCCCTCATCCTGACCTCGCGGGGCGCAACGATGTCGAGGCCGCCCTCGAATGACGCATCGGGAGCGATGCGAAGCCCGAGGCGACCGGCGTAGGTGTATGGCGCGCAGTTGGCGATGAGCACAAACGCCGCCCTCCCGAGGCCATCGATCTCGAGCAACGGGTCATAGCGAAGCCGATGCTCCGCGAGCGTTCTCACGACGGTGAGGGCGAACCTGACGTCCCCGGGACGCTTGCCGTCGGCTCGTCTGCCGAGACCGTCGACCTTGCGCACGAGTTCGGCGTCGAAGCCGATGCCGGCGTTGAAGGCGAACCTGCGCCCGTTGATCACGCCGAGCGAGATGCGCCGCGGACGACCGGATGCGATCAACTCCGCTGCTCTGACGGGGTCGCGCGGGAGGCCAAGCGCGCGCGGGAGCACGCTCGTGCCCCCACCGGGAATGAAGCCGAGGGCGACGTCACCGCTGATCCCGTTTATCACCTCGTTGTAGGTGCCGTCTCCGGAGAACACGTAGATCGCTTCGGCGCGCGACGACCACTCGCGCCCGAGCTCGGTTGCATCGCCCTGAGCCTGGGTGAGGGCCGTCTCGGTCCCGGCAGGCAGCACCGCCTGGACTGCGGCGAGTCGGCGCTCGCTGACGCCGCTCGCGAACGGGTTGACGATGAGAACCCGCGTCGCGCGCGTCATTTAACCGACTCCGCCGGAGAGCGGAGGACGAGCACCGTCTCCGAACCGGGTGCGATCTCGGTCAGGCCGCCGTCCCGGACAACGGCATCCGCGAACTCGGCGAGCGCAGCCCAGCCGTCGGTGCCCTGCCCGACAACACGGAGATCGAGACCTCGATCGAATCCGGTGTCGAGGTCGGCCATCAGCGCTGCATGACCGATTTGCGCGAGGGTCTTCCCCGAGCTCATCTTCAGGTCGGTGGCGACGACGAGGGTGAGATCACCGAGATCGTCGCGGTCGAGTTCCGGCAACTGGCCGGCCTCGTCGCTCAGGGTCTGCATCCGGACGAGCACCCGATCACGCGCCGAGCGCCGAAGAGGCGGCAGGCAGGCGACATCGCCGACCCGCTCGTGATCGAGGTCGCGGAGATCGTCCCACTCACGAGGCTCCGCGCGTAGGCAGACCTTCCGAAACGAGTGGTGCCACCAGTCCTCGAAGCCGTCCCGCCAACGGTCATCGTCACGGAACCGATAGGCGCAGCGCCGGGTCGCGAGCGCTGCCGCCGTCGCGAGCTCGGCGAATGGTCGGGTCGTCCGCCGTCGCACGACGAGGTACATCACGAGCGCATCGTCTTCGGTCTCCACCCCGGAAGCGTACGGAACGTGCGCTCAACGCAGGAGGAAGCCCTCGCCGAGCGGATCGTCCGGATCGAGAACGAACGACGATTCTCCCGTGCGATACGCCGTGCCGGACACCTCGGTGATCACGGCCGGACGCCCCGCGATATCGACCTCATCGACTACGCGACCGGTGAATGACGACCCCACGATCGAGAGATGCCGCAGCTCGGCGCCTCGCGGAAGCCTCCAGGCAGCATCGAGCAGGGCAAGCCTCGCGGAGGTGCCCGAGCCACAGGGCGAGCGGTCGACCTGGCCGTCGGCGAAGACCGTCACGTTGCGTTGGGTGAGCGGGTTGTCGGCCTCCTCCTGCCAGAAGATGACGCCGTAGACGTCCCGGAGCTCCGGCTCGAGGGGGTGCACGATCTCCTGCCAGGTTTCGAGCTCTCGCTTGATCTCGCGCCCGAGCTCGATCAGCCGGGGAAGCTCGGCCGGCTCGACGAGCTCCGGCACCGATGCGTAGAAGGCTCCACCGTAGGCGACGTCGACGCTGCGTCCACCGACCTCCACGCCCGTCGCCCACACGAACGCCGGGACGTTGCGGAAACGCACGGAGCGTACGCGTCCGCCGCTGACCGTGGCAACGGTCTCGAGGCGTCCGGACGGCACGTCCACGACGACGCGGTTCTCCCCCTCGTGCCGCTCGACGATCCCCTCGTCGAGAGCCCACGTGACGAGCGCGATCGTGCCGTGGCCGCACGCCGTCGAGTAACCCGCGTTGTGAAAGAAGACGACTCCGAGGTCGGCACCGTCGTCGTTTGGCGGCACGACATGGCAGCCGTACATGTCGGCGTGACCGCGCGGCTCGTTGACGAGAAGTCGGCGCACGTGGTCGAGCCGCTCGAGCGCATCGCGACGACGATCGAGGATCGACGTGCCCTCGAGGGCATCGACACCGCCGACGACGATCCGGAACGGCTCGCCGCCCGTGTGGTAGTCGACGGTGCGGATCCTACTCAAGCCTCTAGGCGCCCGTGAACCTCGGAGGCCGCTTCTCCAGGAATGCGGCAACTCCTTCGGCGAAGTCGGCGGTGCCGATCGCCCGCTGCTGGAGATCGGCTTCCAGGGCGAGCTGATCCTCGAGCGAAGCTGCGTGTGCATGCTCGAAGAGCTTCTTCGTCATCGCGATCGCGACGGTGGGCAGTGCGGCCCAGGATCGGCCGAGCTCGGCCACGCGTTCGTCGAACTCCTCGGCCGGGATCACCTCGGAGACGAGGCCCCACGCGAGCGCCTCGTCCGGGCCG
>JAJAZN010000077.1 GCA_026785685.1 Thermoleophilia bacterium | reverse complement strand
TTATCGGAGGGAAGCCGAGGGGGCCGACCTCCAGGTGGCAAGGTGTGCGCTGCGCGAGACCTTGCCGCGGCGCGGGAATGGCGCGCGCAAACCCGAATGGCAACCGGGGGCTATACGACCCGGTCGTGCGCCCGCGAGCGCCCCGACCTCCCCCGAGCCTCCCACCGCGACCCCAACCTCCCCCAGAGGGGGCGTGGCGAGCCCCCTCTGGGAACGCTACCCGCGAATGTCCCACGCGTCTGTGCCAGGTCTGCGCCGACTCCGTGCCTCAATCCGGGCCTGGTCAGAGGCCCCTCGCTCGGTCGGTACCGGCGGCCGAGGCGGCCGGCGACCGGATTACGCAGTACGCTCGAGCAGTGCGACCGCCTGGGCGGCAAGCCCTTCGCCCCGGCCCGTGAAGCCGAGGAAGTCGGTCGTCGTCGCGCGGACGCTCACCCGGCCGACCTCGACACCGAGCGCCCGTGCGAGCCGGTTCGCCATCTCCTCCCGGTACGGCGCGATCGTCGGCTCCTGGCCGATCAACACGCAGTCCGCGTTGACGAGGCCGTAGCCGCGTGCGCGTACGTGCCCATACGCCTCCGCGAGGAGCACGAGCGAGTCCGCTCCCCGGTACCGCTCCTCAACCGGCGGAAAGAGCGCCCCGATATCGGCGAGCCCGGCTGCTCCGAGGAGCGCGTCGGTGAGGGCATGCGCGATCACATCACCGTCGGAGTGACCCGCGAGGCCGTGAGAGTGCTCGATGGCGACACCACCGAGTACCAGCGGAACCCCCACCGCGAGCGCGTGCGCGTCGACACCCAGGCCGATTCGGAGATCACTCATAGCAGCGAGGCTAGCGCGTCTGGCAGCGATGCGAGATCGTCGAGACCGAAGGTGGCTTCGGGAGGCGTCCGCTGCAGGCTGCCCCAGGGCCCGCGACGGACATGCACTGCCACGAGCCCCGCTGCCGCGGCCGGAAGAACGTCGTTGTCGACGCGGTCGCCGACATATGCAACCTCGCCGGGCGCACAACCAGCAAGTTCGACGACGCGCCTGAAAAAGTCGGGATCGGGCTTCCGGACGCCGAGACTCGCGGAAGACGAGATCACGTCCGCAGGAAGCTCTGCGTCACGCGCCCACTGCTCGAGCGCTGCAGTCTGGTTCCCGACGATTCCGACGCGGAGCCCGAGCCCGCGAACAGCCTCGAGACAGGCGATCGCATCGGGGTAGAGGTCGCGGCGCTCATACTCGAGCGTAATCCACCAGCTCGTCGGCCGCTCGATCCCGAGATGCCCCCACAGCTCGCTGTGCTCCTCGCCTCGCTCGATCGTGACGCCGAGCGCCGCCCACACGATGTGCGGCTGCAGCCCTGCGCCCTCGGCGAGCCCCCGCCACCACCGCTCCTCGTCGATGAGCGTCTCACCGACGTCGAAGAAGACCGCCTTTAGAGCCACGATGCGACGAGCGCGAGGTCGGCCCCGGTCGTGATCTTCAGCAGCCGCACGTCGCCCTCGACGACGCGGATCCGGCCCCCTCGCGCCTCGACCAGAGACGCGCAGTCCGTAGCAGCGACCGGTTCCTCGCTCGCATAGGCCGCGCGGAGAGCGCTCGCCGTAAACGCTTGCGGCGTCTGGACGGTGACGAGGTCGGAGCGATCGACGGTCTCGACTACGAGACCGCGCTCGACCCGCTTGACCGTGTCGGCGAGCGGGAGGGCCGGGACGACGCCGTCGTACCCTTCACCTAGGGGCAGAATGACACGCTCGATCACGGCGTCGTCGACGAGCGGGCGAGCCGCGTCGTGGACGATCACGACGAGTGCCTCATCGGGAACCTGCGCGAGAGCGGCGCGAACGGACTCGGCTCGTGTGGCGCCACCCGTGACGACAGCTGCGACCTTGGAGGCCACGAGCTCCTCGGCGAGGGCGATCGTCGCGTCCTCCCAGTCAGCGGGAACGGCGACAACGACGGCATCGATCCACTCGCTCGTGTCCAGCCGCTCGAGGCTCTCGGCCAAGAGCACGCGTTCACCGAGCGCGACGAATGCCTTCGGCCGCTCAGACCCTAGCCGCTCGCCAGAACCGGCCGCGACCAGGATCGCCCACGTCGTGCTCTCGTTCCCCTCATTCACCACGGCGACGAGCCCCTGTCATGCCGCGTCAGGACTGCTGCTTCACGCGCTTGCGGCAGCGACCTTGGCCTTCGGCTTAACCTTCTTCGTCCCACCGGCAGGGTTGGCGAGCACCTCGTCGAGCCACTCGGCTGCCTCGTCGTCGGTCATGTTCTTCGCGTACATGAACTCGGACGCAAGAATCTTTTTCGCCTTGACGTACATCTGCTTCTCGCCGGTCGAGAGCCCCTTCTCGTGGTCGCGGAGCGCGAGGTTCCGCACAACTTCTGCGAGCTCGAGAATGTCACCGGTCTTCATCTTGTCCCGGTTGTGCTTGAAGCGCCGGTTCCAGTTCTTCGGCATCTCCGTTGACTCGCCGGAGAGCGCCTTCACGACGACCTCCACCGCGTCGAGACCAATCACCCAGCGAAGGCCGACCTTCTCGGCGTTCTCCGTGGGCACGTTGACGGTCATGTCGTTGTGCAGGATCTTGATGGTGAGATATTCGCGCTCCTGCCCGAGAACAATGCGCGTATCCTTGCTCACGACCGTACCTGCCCCGTGGTGCGGATACACCACATTGTCGCCGACGTCGAACAAGCTAACCCTCCCGTTATCCGCCCATTTCACGAAAACCGCCGGCGCTGAGGGGCTGCCGGCGAGGGAACATCATTCTAGCTGAGATTTCCGCGGCACTCGGGCCGAATTTGGACACGTCCCGACGCGAGGGGACACGCCCCAGCACGCTCTCGCCGCAAGGCCCCCCGAAGGAGCAGCTCAGGCGTTGTCGGGTGTGACGGAGCCGTCCAGCCCCGCCGCGATCGCCTGCCTGAGCGTCTCGGCACGCGTGATCCTCGGCCCACCACGACTCGTCGTCCCATCGGGCGCGATGACCGTCGCGACGCCCAGCTTCGCGCATTCCTCCAGGCGGCGCTCGGCCTGGGCGGCAGGTCGAAGGCGGCCCGTCAGGCCGATCTCGCCGAACACGGCGATGCTGTCCTTGACCGGTACGCCCCTGGCCGCAGACGCGATCGCGAGCGCCACGGCAAGGTCAGCGCCGGGCTCGTCGATGCGAACCCCGCCCGCGACGTTGACGAAGACATCGGCTGAGCCAAGCGCGATTCCGGCGTGGCGCGAGAGAACGGCGACGATCATCGCGAGGCGCTTTGGATCGACTCCTGTCCCGACCCGGCGGGGCATCGCGAGGTCGCTCCGCGAGACGAGCGACTGGATCTCGAGCAGGATCGGCCGCGTTCCCTCGAGCGCGCATGCGACGGCAGCACCGACCTCGCCCGAATGACTCCGGCCGAACAGCTCGGACGGGTTCGGAACACCGACGAGGCCCGCGCTCGTCATCTCGAACACGCCGAGCTCGTTCGTGGAGCCGAAGCGATTCTTCACGGCTCGAAGAATCCGGTGCGCGTGGTAGCGATCGCCCTCGAACTGAAGCACGCAGTCGACGAGGTGCTCGAGCACCCGCGGGCCTGCGACGGACCCGTCTTTTGTCACGTGTCCGACGAGGATTGTCGCGACACCCTGCTCCTTGGCAACGCGAAGCAGCCGCCCGGCCGCCTCCCGCACCTGCCCGACGGAGCCCGGGGCCGAACCGAGATCGGCAGAGTAGAGCGTCTGGATGGAGTCGATCACGCAGACATCGGGACGCTCGCGCTCGAGCGTTGCGCACACCGAATCGAGCTCGGTCTCCGCGAGAATCTCCACCTGCTCCGCCCCACCGAGGCGATCGGCACGAAGCTTCACCTGCGCGACGGACTCCTCTCCCGTGACGAGCAGTGAACGCCGTCCTCCTCGTGCAACGTTGCCGAGAGCAGCAAGCAGGAGCGTCGACTTTCCCACTCCCGGCTCGCCCCCAACGAGGACGAGCGACGCGGGAACGAGGCCGCCTCCGAGAACACGGTCGAGCTCGGGGACACCCGTGCCGATTCGCGTTGCTTCCTCGACGCGAATATCAGCGAGGCGCTCCGGCGTACGCGCGATGCCACCGCGGCCCTTCGCGGGGGTCGCCTGCCCCGTCATCTCCTCGACGAGCGAACCGAACGCACCGCAGCCGGGACACTTGCCGAGCCAGCGGCCGGTTGCGGTGCCACATTCGGAGCAGACATGCTGGACGATCACCTTTGCCATACCCGAAGGGTACGCGACGCACCGGACGACATGTCGCCTCAACTGGCAACTATGAAGGTACGCCAGCGCCCTCACTCTCCTACCCTGTGCCGACCTCGACGATCTCGTCTTCTGCGTCGTAGCGCTGGCGGTAGAGTTCGTTACGGATGCGTTTCCCGTCCCGGAAGACCTTGCGCGTGAAGTCGATCGTAAAGCCCCCGTCGCCCGCTTCCTGCACGACCTTGCGGGTTCCAGCGGGCAGGGCCGGGTTCGTCACGGTTACCGTTCCCGGCGTTGTCAAGAGATAGGGCTCCCCGGTTGTGGTCGTCACGCGCCTGCCGAGCTTGGTCGAGAAAAACCGCACCGTAATGCCCGAGTCCGTCGCCTCGATCTTCATCAGAATCGCGGCGGGCCAGTCGTTCTTGACAATCAATTCGGGCCCGCCCCACGAGACCGTCGCCTCCCGCCCCATCGGGTAGCGCGAGATGTAGAACTGATGTGCCTGGTGCTCGACGAGCTTGATCCCGGAGAAGAATGCCGCGTTGAACAGCGTCGTCGCGATCTGGCTGATGCCTCCTCCGACTGCATCCTCGAACTTCCCGTTGAAGATCTGCGGCGCGGACACGAATCCCTTCTTCTCGGTTCGCTTACCCAGAGCGCCGTTGAGCGAGAACTCCTTCCCGGGAAGAATGATCGTTTCGTCGAGCAGTTCGGAAGCTCGCTTGATGTTCGTCACGCGTGGCGCGCAACACGGGTAGTAGGTCGTGAACTGCGAGACGAGTTCGGTGATCCGAAGTTTCTCTGCTGTCTCGGTCGTGAGCGCCGGCTCGGAGACAGTAAATCGCGCGCGATGGGCACGCGCAGCGACGTTCCCGACGAGCGACGCGCCGATTCGCTCACCGTCGAGCTTCCTGCCGGGGGACGCCGGGACGAGCCTGACATTGCTCCCGTTCGTCACGAAGCGCGCATCCGCCGCCGGGCGCTCGAATCGACCCAGGCGGGGGAGAAGGGCACTCCTGAGCCCCTCGGCGTCGAGTCCGACCAGCAGGCGACCGCTACCGGGTTGCGTCGTCACGAGGCCTGCGAGCGCCGCGACCGACAACGTCGCCGCCGTGTCGCGGAAGCGCACCTCTCGCGGTCCGTCGAGAAGGCGGGCGACCTTCGCCCGCGCTCGTTCCGCCTGAGCCGTACCGACCGGCGGAGCGCGCGCGACTAGAGGAATGCCGAGCTCGGCCGGCAGTGACCTCAACCCGCTTCGAAGCGCTGCACGATCGACCACCGTTCCCGGCGCCGGCGTCGTGATCGTCACCGAGGCACCGTCCGGCGAGATCTCGAGATCGGCAGTCTTCGGCTCTTCGCCGAACGAGTCGTCGAGCCGATTCGCCAACTCGGCAGCGCGCACCGGGCCGATGCGGTAGATCAGCGGGATCGTGCGGGTGTCGCCGAGGCCGAGGCGGCGCAGCAGCCGCTTTCTCGTGCCGGGAGCGACACCATCGTCAAGTGCAACATCGAGGAGGGGTCGGGCTCCCAGTTCCTTTCCCGTCACACGCGTCTCGCCGCGCGGCCCGATGAGGCGAATCGGGCGGGCGATCTGCCGACGAGCCGCCGGAATAACCGCCGCCGCCGCCTCGCCGCGCGACATCCCTCCAACCTCGACGCCCCCGATCGTCGTTCGCGCCGCGATCGTCCCGCTTTCACGCAGAGCGAGCACGCCGACGCCGACTGCCGTGATGGCGGCAAGCCCGGCGAGCACGGAAACGACGATAACGGCCCGGCGGCGCTTGCGACGCGGACGCCTCACCGACGAGACAAGGATGTCAGGCATGCGGCTGACGGTAGCCGAGCGCTCGTGAAGATCGGTTGAAGAGCGGTCAGGCGAGCTGCTTGACGAAGAGCACACGATCCTCACCGGGACCGTCGTAATCTTCCGTGACCCGTTCGGCGACGAACCCGAGCGACTCGTGGAACGCCACGGAGCCCTCGTTCACAGGAGACGTCACACACCGGACCCGCGTGCGCCCCTCCTTTGCCACGACCGTGAAGAAGCGGTCGTAGAGCTCCCTGCCGATTCCCGAGCCCCTCTGGGCGGGTGCGACGCCGACGAAGTGGATGTACGCCTCTTCGGGGTCGGTCTGGGAGAGAAAACCGATCAGGAAGGCGACGAGCTTTCCCTCGTCGTCCTCCGCGACGAAGCTCGTCCCTTCGAAGTGGAGGAAGAACAACTTCGGCAGCATCGGCGCCATGTCCCGTCCACCCCACCAGGCGTTGACGTGCTGGATCACGCGGCCGTAATCGGATGGGTTGGCGTGCCTGATCTCCATGATCCGACTCTACTCGGTAAGGCCAGCGACGAAGCGATCGGCGACGACGCGAAAGCGGGCGCTGTCACCATACGACCGCGCTATGAGCATTGCGCCTTCAAGGCCACCGACGAGGAGGCTGCTTCCTCGCACGCCGATCCCGAGAAGTGGAGTGGGCCGTCTCCGCGGCCGAGCTCGAGGACTTGCTCGGGCCAGGCCTCGTTGGCGTCGAAGAACGCGCAAACCGCCACCTGCATCGGCACGGGGAGCGTCTCGTACTCGGCGGCGAACATGCCGCAGAGGCACATCCGATCTCCCCGCAGCACGGCTGCGTGGAGCTCGATGTATGCCTCTACGGCTGCCGGCGCACCGACGTCCGATGCGTCGACAGCAGCGAGGGCCTCGGCGAACCTCGTTGAGTAGCGATTGATCAGGGCCTCGCCGAGACGGGCCTTGGACGGATAGTGGTAGTGCAATGTCGCTTTGGTCAGCCCGAGCTCGGCAGCGACGTTGGCGTAGCTGAAGCCGTTGAACCCGCGCGTCTGAGCCAACCGTTCGGCGACGTCCAGGATGCGTGTCGCCGTCTCGACGGAGCTGCCGTCTTCACTCTCGAGCCGGGTCATCGCAGCAATGTCACACATTGGGCACCAACGCCCACCTTCGCGTCAATTGTCGCAATTCGCCCGATGAGACTCGCGCATTCCCGAACGGCCGTGCCGAGATCCTCGAGATCGGCGGGGGCAGTGTTGGGCGGATGGTGTTCGAGCCCGGCTGGCGTTGGTCAAACGACGTCAAGCCGATCGCCGGCACCACAAGCTGCGAAGCGCCTCACTTCCAGTACCACGTCAGTGGCCGGCTGGGCATCCTAATGGATGACGGTACGGAGATCGTTGCCGGCCTGGGTGACATCACATCCCTTCCGAGCGGCCACGATGCCTGGGTCATCGGCGACGAGCCCGCGATCACGATCGACTAGTTCGGTGCGAGCAGGTGCGCAACCGGTCACGAGCCGCAATAGCTCCACACCACCCGCTGGACGAGGTCGAGCTCGTTCAGCGGGGCCAACGCACTTACTCGACTACCCGCACGATC
>JAJAZN010000076.1 GCA_026785685.1 Thermoleophilia bacterium | reverse complement strand
CGGTCGCCCAGATATGTCCCATATCTGCGGCTCCCTGCGTCCTCGCATCGCACTCGCCCATCACGCCCCGGCGACGAAGCGTCATTCTGATTCGAGCTCTAAGACTCCGGATCGCCGCTCGGTTCAGCGCGCATGGGTGACGCGAGGGCCGTCTCGCTCCGCGAAGCGCGTCAACGAGGCAAGCCATCGAGCCTCGTCGGTGGTCAGCCGCCGTTCTAGTTTCCACTGCCAGTTGTGCGGATGAACGGTGCCGTGCCGGTTCATGCGTGCCTCGTTTCCGAGGCCGAGGAGATCCTGGGCAGACAGGATCACGAGGTCGTTCTCGACAGCGAGGATGTTCTGGAGCAGAGCTCGATGCTCGTCGTCGGGCGCTGTTGCCCCGGCTGCGAGTTGCGGGTGGTTCTCTCTGCCCCAGCGCTGCCACCAGCCGGCGAGCGTCTCCGAGTCGTGGGTCGATGTGTAGAGCACGGAGTCGGTGCGCCAGTCGGCGTCCGCAGCGCGAGCGACGACGTTCATTCCCGGAACGCCGATCTCCTCGCGGAGCGCGATCACATCGGGTGTGATGAAGCCGAGATCCTCGACGATCAGCGGGAGGCGCTCGAACCGCTCCCGAATCACATCGAAGAACGCGCGTCCAGGCCCCTCACCCCAGGATCCGTTCGCGGGATCGAGCTCGTCGAGGGCCAGTTGCCAGAACTGGACGAACCCCCGGAAGTGGTCGATCCGCAACAGGTCACACAGCTCGAGCTCACGCTCGAGCCGCTCGAGCCACCAGGTGAACCCATCGGCGGCGTGCGTGGGCCAGTCGAACACCGGCATCCCCCAGCGCTGGCCGTCGGGGTGGTTGAGGGACGGCGCCGCGCCTGCTACAACGGAGCGGTCGAACAGGTGTGGGTGCGTCGCGACATCGCACGAGTCTCCCGAGACGTAGAGCGGGATGTCGCCGATGAGCCGAATCCCTCGTTCGTTGGCATATCGCTTGAGCGCGCGCCACTCCCGCTGGAACCGAGTCTGAGCGCGTCGCTCGTCCCCGCCGGCAAACGTCACCCACTCGTCGACCCAGCGGCCGCGTGGGGCGCCTGCGACGCCGGCGCCGTCGTCGAAGAACGGCGAGCCGGGAAGAGCAAGAAGCCCTTCGTACCCGGCGAAGGCCGAACGCGACGCGTATGGCGACGCGAGGGCGTCCGGTGGGTGCAGCGGGAGGAGTTGCCACCACGACTGCCCTGCCGCGACGAGCCAGTCGACGAAGCGATACGCCTCGTCGTCGATCCTTCCCGAGGGAAGCGATGATACGTGCAGCAGAACGCCGCTCTCGCGTGTCGGAGCGCTCATCTCGTTCGACTAGCGGCCGAGGGCCGCCGCGATCGCTGCGACATGCGCGGGCGTCGATCCGCAACAGCCGCCGACGATGCGGACTCCCTGGTCGACGTAATGGGTGGCGTGCTCGGCGAGCATTTCTGGCCCCGCCTCGTACACGACCTCCGCGCCGACGATCTTGGGCACACCGGCGTTGGGCTTCACCCACACAGGGGTGTCTCCCGCGGCGCCGAGGATCTCGGTCACGACGAGATCGGCGTCAGCGAGTGAGCGCCCGCAGTTCGATCCCACGGCAGCCACGCCGAGCGGGACGACAGCGGCGACTGCGTCGGTGGGGCTGAGGCCCATCATCGTTCGCGTTCCCATGTCGAAGCTGAACGAGACGACGAGCGGGAGATCGGTGCGGCTCTGGATGCCCTCGACGGCCCACACAGCCTCCTCGACCGCGAAGATCGTCTCGAGCACGAGCAGGTCGACGCCGCCGTCGGCGAGTGCCTGCGCCTGCTCGGCGTAGGCCGCAACGGCATCCTCGCGAGTGAGGAGCCCGTACGGCTCGATCAGCATTCCCGTCGGCCCGAGCGACCCGGCGACGAGACGGTCGAGTCCCGCTCCCTCCCGCGCGAGCTCGGCGGCCCGAAGATTCACATCGCGCACGCGGCCGGCAAGCGGGCCTTCGGTGAGTCGAAGCGGCGTCGCGCCGAACGTGCAGGTCAGGATGATGGCGGCGCCTGCGTCGACGAAGGCCCGATGGAGCTCCACGACTCTTTCGGGAGCCTGGAAGAGCCATTCCTCTGGAGCAAGACCCGGCTCCATTCCCATCGTCTGGTAGTTCGTACCGGTGGCGCCGTCGGCAATCAGCGTCCCGCCTGCTGCCAGCAGCGCGTTGAACGAACGTGTCTCGGTGGTGCCCATCTTCTCTCCTCCTCGCTCGACATCACCCCGGAAGTGGCACCTTGCCGGTGGCAGGTTGCCGAGGCATCACGGGGCCGGGGCCCTCAGCCTCTCTCGATGCGGAGCGGTGGTGGCACCGCGTCCGAGCCCCCAAGGTACCGATCGGGGCTGACGGTGCGGCGACTCCTGCGGAGCCTCACAACGTTGGACGGGAAACAGCAGTGTTGTGAGACACCCGCTAGACGGAGTAGATGCAGATGAGCTGGGGATGTCCACCGTCGACGTCGCGCACGTCGGCGACGGTCCAGTGCTCGCCGTCGACCTCGATCAGCGCGCCCTCGGTGATGCCGGAGGCGAGGCTGAGCGAGTAGCGCCGTGGGCTGCCTGCGAGCAGAACAACCTCATAGGTCGTCGTTTGATCGGCTATCCGGTGCGCGACTGCCATGGTTCTACCCCGTTTCGCGATAGTCGGCGCCGGCGGTGGGATTGAAGTCCGAGGCAGAGCGCTCGCTGCACTCGGGCGTCTCGATCCAGTCGTTGCGCTGGATCCTGTGGATCTCGACAACGATCCCGTCGTCGAGTTCGAAGAGCCGAAGACGACGGAAGCCGAGCTTCACGAGTACTCGGGCGGAGGCGACGTTCTCGACCCGACAGCGGCCGATGAGTTCCGGGACCTCGCAGCGATGGAACGCCTCGTCTCGCGCTGCGATACCGGCCTCGGTCGCGATTCCCTCGCCCCAGCGCGACGGCTCGACGAAGTACCCGAGTTCGACGTCGTCGTCGCGTGAGCCCTTGCCGGGGCCGACGGGCGAGAGCTCTACGAACCCGAGCCATTGCTCGGTCTCGATCTCTATCATCGCGCGCTTACCGAAGCCGTAGATCTTCCACTCCTCGAGCGATCGTTCGTGCTGCTCGATTGCCCGCGCAAGGTCGAGTGGCTCGGAGCGGATGTAGCGGGTCACTCCCGGATCGCGCATGAACCGGGCGAAACGCTCGAAGTGCGAGTCGTCCCAGGGCTCGAGCCGAAGTCGTCCGGTTTCGATGACGCTGCGCACGTCGGTCTCGGTCTGGCGAGTGGCCATGGGAGTTCCATCGGCGTTTCCGGCACTGACCTTTACCGCTGAGCGGGTGACTCGTCGGGTGGCCCGCAACGCTAGCCCTGAGATGATCGTTGCGGGTCACCCCACTGCATCTTGGGCGCACTAGGCAGGCGCGGCGTGCGAGATCAACGCGTCGATCGGGACGACCTCGAGTGCCCGCTCGTGTGTCGCACCGAGGATCACCGGCGCTGCGACGCCTGCGGCATGGGCTTCGAGCCACCGCGAGGCGCACACGCACCAGTGATCATCGGGCTGAAGGCCGGGAAAGCCCCACTCCGGGCGGGGTGTCGAGAGATCATTCCCCGTCTCCATGCTGAACGTCAGGAACTCCGCCGTCATCACGGCGCACACCGTATGGCTCCCGAGATCCTCCGGGCCTGTCGAGCAGCAGCCGTCGCGAAAGAATCCGGTCACCGGCTCGTTCGAGCAGGGGAGGAGGGTTCCGCCGACGACGTTGCGATCAGGATCCTTCTGCATGGGCCTACTCTGCCCGTCGGCTCGATCTTCTGCGCCGGTTGCGCTTTGCGGCGCGATAGGCTCACGCCATGGATGCAGACCCCGTCGAGATCCGGGTGCTCGGCTGCCTGATCGAGAAGCAGCGGACGACGCCTGACACCTACCCGCTGACCCTGAACTCGCTCCGGCTTGCCTGCAATCAGGCGACGAATCGCGAGCCGGTCGTGGAGTACGATGAGGAGACGATCCGCGATGCGCTGCAGCGGCTGTGGCGCAGGGAGTGGGCGCGGCTCGCGTCGGGTCAGGGCAGCCGCTCGGTCAAGTACCGGCAGCTCGTGGAGGACACACTCGGCCTCGCAGGCGACGAAATCTCGATCCTCTGCGTGCTCATGCTCCGCGGACCGCAAACGCCGGGCGAGCTGAAGCAACGGAGCGACAGGCTCCATCCGTTCGGTGAGCTCGCAGACGTGGAGGAGACGCTCGGGCGCCTGATCTCCCGCGACTTCGTCGCTCGACTGGAACGACGCCCCGGGCAGAAGGAAGAGCGCTACGCACAGCTCCTCGGGGGGGAGGTCGACGACACTGTTGAGCCGGTCGCGCCGAGGCCGGTGCTCGCCCGCGATCCACTCGAGGAGCGGGTCGCCGCGCTCGAGGCGGAGGTTGCGGCACTTCGTGCGGCGCTCACCGACCTCGGTCTCTAGCACGGAGAGCAATCGGAAGGTGCGACCTTCTCGAATCGCACCCCCGCCTTGGCCTTCGGCTCGTAAAGGTGCGAGAGCGAGCTCGATCGTGCAGAATCGTCGTGAGGCCCTGCTGTGACCTTCGACTACGACCTCCTCGTGATCGGATCCGGCCCGGCCGGGCAGAAGGCTGCAATCCAAGGGGCGAAGCTCGGTAAGCGCGTCGGCGTGGTGGAGCGCCGTCACATGGTAGGCGGGGTGTGCGTGAACACGGGGACGATTCCGTCGACGAATATCGTGATTGCCGTCGGCACGCACCCGACGCATCCGGCTGAGGTCGAGTTCGACGAGCTGACCGTGATCGACTCGGACGGCTTGCTCGGGCTGCGTGAGATCCCGTCGTCGAGATCGGGATCTCTCGCTACCGGGAGCTCGCGCGGGGCCAGATCCTCGGCGACTCCCACGGGATGCTCGAGCTCCTCGTCTCGGCGGAGGATCGGCGACTCGTCGGCGTGCATGCGCTCGGGGCGGGGGCGACGGAGGAGATCCACATCGGACAGAGGGGAATGGCCTTCGGGGGCACGATCGACTATCTCGTGGAGGCGGTCTTCAACTACCCGACGCTCGCGGAGGGGTACAAGGTCGCCGCACTCGATGCAGCGAACAAGATTGCTGCGCTCGCTCGCATGAGTGGCTGAGTTGTGGTCGGGCCTGGTGCGACAACAAAAGACAGCGAGAAGCGCCGTCACATCCCGACAGTAAAGTGGCACTCCCGATGTCTGCTCCGTTCGTCCACCTCCACGTCCACTCCGAGTACTCGATTCTCGATGGGGCGTGCAGGATCCCGGCGCTCGTCGACAAGGCGGCCCGGCTCGAGATGTCGGCGGTTTCGCTCACTGACCATGGCTCGCTGGCCGGCGCGATCGATCTCTACAGGGCCGCTCGCGCTCAGGGCGTGAAGCCGATCATCGGCTGTGAGGTGTACGTCGCCGACGACCGACACAAGCAGACGAAGGGCACCGCGCATCTCACGCTTCTCGCCGAGACCACGGCGGGCTATGCGAACCTGATCAAGCTCTGCTCGCTCGGCTTCCTCGAGGGCTACTACTACCGCCCACGGGTCGACTGGGAGCTTTTGCAGACCTACGCGCCCGGCCTGATCGCGCTGTCGGGCTGCCTCTCGGGCCGCGTGTCCAAGGCGATCACCGAGGCGCGGATGGGCGACGCGGAGATGGAGCTCGACCGGTTGGAGCAGATCTTCGGCCCCGACAACACCTACGTTGAGCTCCAGAACGCCGGGCTCGAGATCCAGCAGTCCGTGTTCGCAGCCCTGCCCGGGCTCGCGGCGAAACGCGGGCTTCCGCTTGTCGCGACAGGTGACGTCCACTACCTCGATGCGAGCGACGCCTATCCCCACGAGGCGCTCCTGTGCATCCAGTCGGGCGACTCGCTGAAGAACCCGAATCACTGGCGCTTCGGCGCAAACGAGTTCTACTTCAAGACACCCGAGGAGATGGCGCTCGACTTCCCCGGGCACGACGACGCCATGCGCCGCACACTCGAGATCGCCGATCGCTGTAACGTCGAGATCGCGCTCGACCGGATCCTGCTGCCGAAGTTTCCGACGCCCGACGGCCGTGACTCGTTCGACTATCTCGTCGAGTTGTGCGAGGCGGGTCTCGGCAAGCGCTATGACAGGGTCACGTCCGAGCTGACCGAGCGGCTCCAGTTCGAGCTGAAAACAGTGCACGAGATGGGCTTCGCCGACTACTTCCTGATCGTCGCCGACTTCATCAACTTCGCCAAACGTGACGGCGTCTCGGTCGGGCCGGGCCGCGGTAGCGCTGCCGGTTCGCTCGCGGCCTACTGCCTCGGCATCACCGACGTCGATCCGATGCGCTACGGGCTCATGTTCGAGCGGTTCCTCAACCCGGCTCGAAAGGATATGCCCGACATGGACATCGACTTCGCCGTCGAGGGTCGTGAGCGCGTGATCAACTACGTGGCCGAGAAGTATGGGCGTGACCGCGTGGCGCAGATCATTACCTTCTCGACGATGGCCGCACGCGCTGCGGTGCGCGACGCCGGGCGGGTGCTCGAGATCCCGTACGGCACGGTTGACCGGCTTGCGAAGATGATCCCGGAAGGCCCGGGCCAGACCCTCGCGGAGGCACTGAAGCCCGGGGGAGAGCTGGCGACTGCCGTCAGGGACGATCCGGTTGCGAAGGAGATCATCGACCTCGCCCAGCCGCTCGAGGGCCTGACGCGCGCCGACTCGATTCATGCAGCTGCCGTCGTGATCGGCGCCCAGCCGCTGATCGAGGTCGTCCCGCTGCAACAGAAGGGTGCCGACCAGGAGATCGTGACCCAGGTCTCGATGAAGAACGTCGAGGCGCTCGGCCTGCTGAAGATGGACTTCCTCGGCCTGCGGAACCTCGACGTGATCGACAAGGCCGTGGAGCTGATCGACGCGGGGCCTGAAAACGGCACAGCGCTCGACATCGGCGCGATCCCGCTCAACGACCGCAAGGTCTACGAGATGCTCTCGCGTGCCGACTCGTCGGGCGTCTTCCAGTTCGAGTCGTCGGGCATGCGCGACGCGCTGCGCCAGGTGAAGCCGACCGAGTTCGAGGATCTGATCGCCCTCGTCGCGCTGTACCGGCCAGGCCCGATGCAGTACATCCCGAGCTACGCGGCGCGGAAGAACGGGCGCGAGCCGATCACGTACATCGACGAGCGGCTGAAGGCGATCACCGGCGAGACGTACGGAACCTGTATCTACCAGGAACAGTATCTGCAGATCGCGAAGACGATGGCCGGCTTCACGGGTGCCGAGGCGGAGACGCTGCGCCGCGCGATCGGCAAGAAGATCCACGAGCTGATGGCGTCACTGAAGCCGAAGTTCCTCGACGGGTGCGCGACGAACAACGTGACGTCGTCGGTTGCACATCAGCTCTGGAAGGACATGGAGTCCTCGCAGGATTACTCCTTCAACAAGGCCCACTCGGTCTGCTACGCGCTGATCGCCTATCGCACCGCCTGGTTGAAGGCGAACTATCCGTGTGAGTACATGGCGGCGCTGATCTCGTCTGTGATGAACACGAAGGATCGGGTGCCGATCTATGTCAACGCGTGCGACGAGATGGGGATCGACGTGCTGCCACCCGACGTCAACGAGTCGGCCACCGACTTCGCCGTCGTCGAGGGCAAGATCCGCTTCGGGCTCAACGCGGTCAAGAACGTGGGCGACAACGCCGCGCGCGCGATCATCGCAGCCCGCAAGGACGGGGGTGCGTTCACGACGATCTGGGAGTTCACCGAGCGGGTCGATTCGCAGGTCGTGAACAAGCGGGCGCTCGAGTCGCTCGTCAAGTGCGGTGCACTCGACTCCACGGGAGCTTCGCGGATGGGGATGCTCGGGGTGCTCGAGCAAGCGCTCGCCTACGGGCAGAAGCTCGCCGCCGACCGGCTCGCAGGGCAGGGCTCGATCTTCGACATGGGCTTCGGCGACGCGGAGGCCGAGGCGGAGGTGGCGCGCAAGCATCATCCGCCGATCGCCGCGGCCGAATTCGAGAAGGCCGAGCTTCTGAGACTCGAGAAGGAGACGCTTGGGCTCTACGTGTCGGAGCATCCGCGCAGCGCCGTGCGCGACCAGTTGCGACGCAAGACCGACGCGACGCTCGGCGAGATCGAGCGAAGGCGTGACGGCGAGGTGGTCACCGTCGGCGGCATCATTTCAGCGATCAAGCACCTGACGACGAAGAAGGGCGAACCGATGGTCTTCCTCCAGCTCGAGGATCCCACCGGCTCGGCCGAGATCGTCGTCTTCTCGGCGATCTACTCGTCGGTGCGGGAGCTGTGCGTCGCCGACAGGATCCTCGTCGTCAAGGGTCGTGTCGACCACAAGCAGGCGGGGGAGACCAAGCTGATCGCTCTCGAGCTGACGCCGTTCGAGGCAGTCGCCGAGCGACGCGACGTGCGCTTCAAGCTCGACGCCCGCCAGGCGGTCGCCGGCACGATTGCGGAGCTTGCGCGTCTCGTCAAGGAGTACCCGGGCGAATCACCGGTGTACGTTGCGCTCGAGACGTCGATGGGTGCCCGGACGCTTGCACTTGGGCCGGGCTACCGTGTGCAGCCGGACTCGGACTTCATCGCCGAGGCGAAGGCACTGCTCGGAGAGGCGTCGGTCGTCTAGCCTCTGGCTCATGCATATCCAGCGTCTGTCGTGGCTCGGAACGCGGACGGCGAACTACCGCGCGACCGCAGACTTCTTCGCCGACGTTCTCGGGTTGACGCTGGTTCAGGAGGAGCCGGGCCTTTCGATCTTCCGGCTTCCCGGCGGCGAGCACGACTACGTCGAAGTGTTCGATCTCGAAGAGACAGACGGGATCGCGCTGACGTCCGGTCCGGTTCCGGGCTTTCTCGTTGACGATGTTTTTGGCGCGCGTGCGGAGCTTGAGACTGCCGGAGTCGAGTTGCTCGGCCCGAGCAAATGGCTCTGGGACTACCCCGGATCCGAGGAGATCACTGAATACGGCTGGTTCAACTTCCGGGGGCCTGACAGCAACGTCTACAACTGCATGCAAGGCTCGCCGGCCGTTCGCGTGTAGCGGTTCGGCCAGCAGCTCAGGACACTGCACTTACACCGTTAATCGGACGAACCCGCTGCCCGCCGGACGGGGAACCACCAGCAGACAGGGCTCGGTGTCAGGTCTAGGGCTCGGTGTCAGGTCTTGCAATCAAGCATCCGCCTCGCCATGAGTGAGATCGGCAACCTCACCTGCGATCTGCCGGTTTCCCGCGCGGGTCTGCTCCACGCGGTGGGCAGCAGCCGCCGCTGCGGTGCCGAGATAGATGTGGAATCGGGCGAGCTTCCCATTCCGGAACGTTCACACGTGTGCCTCATGATTGACAACCGCGAGGCCGGTGTCTCGGACCGTTGCCTCGGAGTACACCAGGGATACCACCTTGTCGTTTTGGCCGATGAACTCTCGTGGCTCGAACGTCGTGAAGTCGAGAGTCGATGCAAGACCACCAAACCAGTCCAGGACTGCTTCCTTGCCTCTGAACGTTCCGGCGTTCGGATCGTCGTCGGGATCGCCGGGAGTCACCCACTCGATGTCGTCCGCCATCACCTCGGCAAGCGCCGCCATGTCGCCCCGACCGAACGCCTCATACGCATTCTCGGCGAGGCGGGTGTTCTCTTCTGCTGACATTTGGAACTCCTTTTCGAGGGTGAGCGAGGAGTATCTAGCTCGTCGAGACTCTGTTCACAGTGACACCGTGTGGTCAGGGAGCATCCTTCATGTGACTCGTGAACACTGGCGCATGCGAGCGTTCGAGTCGTTTGCGCGCGGTGCACCGGGGACGTATCGCTGGGCCACGGCGGCACGGACGGTCGGGCCCGCCGCGACCCAGATCAGCGAGATCGCGCGCCGGGCCGGCGTGCAGCGTGTGACCGTGTACAACCACTTTCCCGACGAGGCATCACTCTTCGCCGCGTGCTCGGCCCACTGGCG
>JAJAZN010000075.1 GCA_026785685.1 Thermoleophilia bacterium | reverse complement strand
GGCTTGCCCTCGCGGTGATTCTCCTCGCTGTCGGCGCGATCCTGTCGTTTGCAGGGCGCGGGGACAACTTCGAGGTGCTCGCCAGCATAGTGCTCGTTGGGCCCTTCGCTTGTGTGGGCGCCCTCGTCGCCGCCCGTCAGCCGCTGAACCCGATCGGCTGGCTGCTCGAGGGCATCGGGCTTGCGCTCGCTGTCGCGCACGCCTGTGACAGCACGATCGACTACGGGCTTGCGCACCCGGGACAGGTGCCGAGCCTCGGCTCGTTCGCGCTCGTCAGCTCGCTCGCCTTCGGCGGCTTCTTTGCGCTGCTGATCCTCGTGCTGGTGCTCTTGCCGAACGGTCGACTCTCGTCGCGCCGGTGGCGGTTCGTCCCGGCGGGGTTGGCCCTGCTCGTCGCGATCAACCTGGCCTCGATCGTGCGACCCGGGCTGTTCGACGACTGGGACAAGCAGGGCATCCGCAATCCGCTCGGCATCGAGGCGCTCGGCTCTCTCTTCTCCGTGCTGAACCAGGCCTTGATCCTGCTGACGTTCCTCCTCCTGCTGCTCTCGATCGTGTCGGTCGTGCTCCGCTTTCGCCGGTCGGTGGGAGTCGAGCGGGCCCAGTTGCGCTGGATAGCAGCAGCCGTGGCTGCGACCGGGATCACCATGGTCACCATGGTGGTCGGTTCTGCGATCCTCGGTGATCGGCGCGCGGCCGACATCCTGTGGGCTGCGGCAATCGTGTCGATCTCATTCATCCCGATCGGGATCGGAATCGCGGTGTTGCGCTACCGGCTGTACGAGATCGACCGTGTCATTTCCCGGACGCTCGTCTACGCGGCGGTAACGGTCGTCCTCGGCGCGTCGTACGTCGGGCTCGTGCTGCTCGGGCAGGCGGTGTTCTCGTCGTTCGCCGGCGGATCAAACCTGGCGATCGCTGTCTCGACGCTCCTCGTCGCGGCGCTGTTCCTTCCTGTCCGCGGACGGGTGCAGCGCCTCGTCGACCGGCGCTTCTACCGCCGCCGCTACGACGTGGAGCGCACGCTCGAGAGCTTCGGTGCTCGCCTGCGCGAGCAGATCGAGCTCGAAGGGCTCCGCCACGACCTCGTCGCCGTCGTCGGCGAGACGATGCAGCCCGCTCACGTCGCGGTGTGGTTGCGGTCGGGAGCGCAGTCGTGAGAGCGCTCGCCTGGGCGCTCTTCGGAGCCGTGGTCGCCCTCGCGCCGGCCTGCGCCGCACTCGGCATCGCAGGCGACCGGCGCGGCCTCGTCCTCCCGGAGGATCGCGGCTCCATGCTTCCGCAGGCGCTTATCATCGCAGTCGCGTCGCTCGAGTTCGCGGTGATCGGGTTGCTGATCGCCCGCCGGCAGCGTTCGAACCCGATCGGCTGGATCTTCCTCGGCTCCGGTGCGCTCCTCGCGCTCGTCGGTTGCGCGTACGGCTACGCCGACCTCGCTCTCTACGGCGGTCTCGGCTGGCCGCTCGTCCCGGTCGCGACGTGGATCACGGCCTGGGCGTTCATCCCGCCCGTGTTCGTCGCACCCTGCCTGATCGCACTGCTGTTCCCGACGGGCAAGCCACTGACGCGACGCTGGCGCGTCGCGGTGCGGTTCGTTCTGGCCGGCCTCGTCCTCGCACCGTTCGGCAGCGCCTTCCAGGGCGGGCCGCTTGCGGGCTACCCGGACGTCGAGAACCCGGCCGCGGTGCCGGTCCTCGCTGACGTCGCCTCAACCATGGACTCGGTGGGCCAGGTGACCTTCGCGCCGGCCATGCTGCTGCTGGCTCTCGCTTCGCTCGTCGTGCGGTTCCGCCGTTCGCGTGGGGTCGAGCGTCTGCAGCTCAAGTGGGCCGCCTACGCAGGCTCGCTCATGGTCGTCGGCTTCCTCGGCGCGTTCGTCGGCGGAAGCACGGTGATCAGCGACATCGGGTTCGTGACCGGCATCGTCGGCTTCGTGCTGCTGCCGGTCGCCGTCGGCGTCGCGATCCTCCGATACCGGCTCTTCGACATCGACCGGGTGATCTCGAAGACGCTGGTCTACGCCGCGCTCTCCCTGGTGCTTGGCGCAGCGTACGTCGGCCTCGTGCTCGGTGGCCAGGCGCTGTTCTCCTCGTTCGCCGGCGGGTCGAACCTCGCGATAGCCGTGTCCACACTGGTGGTCGCAGCGCTCTTCCTTCCCGCCCGGGGCCGGGTGCAGGTGTTCGTGAAGCGCCGCTTCTACCGGCGTCGCTACGACGCGCAGCGCACACTCGAGGCTTTCGGGGCGCGGTTGCGGGAGCAGGTCGAGCTCGATGCGCTCTGTCGTGACCTCCGTACCGTCGTCTCCGGGACGATGCAACCCCGGCATGTATCTGTCTGGCTCCGCGCAAAGGGAAGCCGATGAGCCGGGGTCTGGCTTCGTGGGTCGCCTGGGCGATCGTCGCCGTGACGTTGGCCCTACACAGCTTCAGCATCGTGCTGGTCGTGCTTGGGCGCAATGTCGACACTCCGGGAGACGGCAACCTGGACATCGGTGCCGTCGGGTTCTTTGTCGCATTTCTCGCGTTCTCGCTCGTCGGCGCCGTGATCGTGACCCGTCGCCACCGAAACGCGATCGGTTGGCTCCTCCTGCTGATCGGGCTCACTCTTGGGATCTCCGACTCCGCTTCGACATATGCCGACTACGCCATCTACGCCGACCCGGGGTCGCTGCCGGTGGCTCCGTGGGTCGGGTGGGTGGCGGGCTGGGGGGATCCGCTCTTTCTGATGTCCGTCATGCTCGTTCTGCTCCTCTTCCCCGACGGCAAGGTTCCCTCGCGTCGCTGGCGCCCGGTGCTGTGGCTCACCCTCGCGGCCGGTGCGCTCGCGGTACTGTGGAACGCCCTCAAGCCGGACAAGATCTTCAGCGACTCGCTGCCGATCGACAACCCGGCGGGGATCCAGTGGCTCGGGAGCCACCTCGGCTTCATCGACCAGTTCGTCTTCGTCGGCTTTTCGGCGGCCTTCTTCCTCTCGGTGGCCGCCGCCGTCGTGCGCTTTCGCCGCTCCCGGGGGATCGAACGAGACCGGATGAAATGGCTTGCTCTAGCCGCCGTGTTGATGGTTGCGGGGTTCGTTGTCGCTGTGATCCTCGGCGCTGCAGGTAGCAAGCGGTTCGATGACCTGGCGGTCGGCCTTGCGTTTTCCACGGTCCCGATCGCAGTAGGGATCGGGGTGCTGCGCTATCGCCTCTACGAGATCGACCGCGTGATCAGCCGGACGCTCTCGTTCGCGGTCGTGACCCTCAACCTCGGTGCCATGTACGTCGGGCTCGTGCTCATCGGTCAGTACGTCTTCTCGTCTGTGGCGGGCGGCGGTGGTCTCGTGATCGCAGCCTCTACGCTCGTTGTCGCAGCTTTGTTCCTGCCGGTGCGCTCGCGCGTGCAGCGATTCGTCGACCGCCGCTTCAACCGGAAGCGCTACGACGCGCAGCGGACGCTCGAGGCGTTCGGCACCCGGTTGCGGGAACAGGTCGAGCTCGACCAGCTCACGACCGGCCTCCGCGACGTCGTCGGCGAGACGATGCAGCCGGCCCACGTCGCCGTGTGGTTGCGGCATCAGGAGGTCGGAGGGCGATGAAACTCCGACCGCTGCCACTCTTCGCCGGAGCTCTGATCGTTGTGGTCGGGGTCTCCTTCGGGCTCGCGGCCGCCCTGCTGGCACCCTTCGGCGTCGGAGGCACGGATGCGACGCTGATCGTGGTCGCGACCGGTGCCTGGTACCTCGTCGGCGCGCTGATCGTCGCCCTCCGCCCCGGGAACGTGATCGGCTGGATGTTCTCGGCGATCGGCCTCCTCTGGGCATCGGGGTTGACACTGTCGGCCTACGCCGAGCACACCGAGCGGGCGACCGGCGGGTTGCTCACGTTCGCCACGTGGTACTCCGAGTGGTTCTGGATCGCGGCGCTCGTGCTGACCGTGGCGAGCATGTACGTCTTCCCCACCGGCACGGTTGCCGGGAGGCGATGGCGCCAAGTCCTCGGCGCGCTTCTGCTCTTCAGTACCGCCGCGGTGATTCGTGCGGCCCTCGAGGGAACGGTGCAGGTATCGGAGGACGGGCCCGCGCTCGAGAACCCGGTGGGCATCGCAGGGCTGGGCGACATCGAGAAGAGCGCGGCCATCGCTCCCCTGTTCGTCATCGGGATGGTGGGCGCGGCGGTTCTCGGGGTGATCTCGATCGTGATCCGCTATCGACGTTCCGACGGGGTCGAGCGCGGGCAGATCAAGTGGATGGCGATCGGCGGCCCACTCGCGGTCGTGATCTACATCCTCGCGGGCGTGCTCGACGCCCTCGGGTTTCCGAGCAACGCACTCTTCCCGGTCGCCCTCTGCGTGATCCCCGTGGCGGCAGGCATCGCGATTCTGCGCCACCAGCTCTACGACGTCGACCGGCTGATCTCCCGCACGCTCGTCTACGGCGCGCTGACGGTGATCCTGGGTGCGGCCTACGTCGGGCTCGTGCTGGCGGGGCAGGCGCTGTTCTCGTCGTTCGCCGGCGGCTCGAACCTGGCAATCGCGGCCTCGACGCTGGTCGTGGCGGCGCTATTCCTGCCGGTGCGCTCGCGCGTGCAGGGCTTCGTCGACCGCCGCTTCTACCGGCGTCGCTACGACGCGCAGCGCACACTCGAGGCGTTCGGGTCGCGGTTGCGGGAGCAGGTCGACCTCGACGGGCTCGCGACCGACCTCCGCGGGGTCGTCCAGGAGACGATGCAGCCCGAGAAGGTGTCGCTCTGGCTCAGGAGCACGGAGCGATGATCGGCCGCGCGATGTTTGGTGCGGCATCCCTGCTCTGTATTGCCGCATCGACGCTCAGCGTGCAGAACGGCAGGTACGGCTCTCTGATCTACATCGCAGCCGCCGAGGCAGTTGCCCTGATCGGCTTTCTCTTGACCACGCGCAGGCCCGCGAATCCGGTGTCGTGGGTCCTTGCCGCCTCCGGACTTTGGTGGGCGATGTTCACGTTCTTCGCTGCCTATGCGGTCACTGCTCTGGTCGAAGCTCCGGGTTCGCTTCCCGCCGGCCGTGCGGCGGCATGGATCGCCAACTGGGGGTGGCTGCCAGGGTTGTTCGTGCCGTTGTGCGCGATGTTGCTGCTCGTGCCGGACGGTCGACTCATCTCTCGCAGGTGGATGCCGGCCATCGCGGCCATGGCCGCCGGAACTCTGCTGGGCTCGTTTGCAGCCTCGGTCTCTCCGACCTTCGATCTCGGATCAGAAGTCTCGATCGAGAATCCGCTTGCCTTCGACTCGCCGATCGTCGTCGGAGCCGGTGCGGCGGCGGCTGTCCTGCTGCTCAGCGCCTTCCTCGCCTCGGTCCTGGCCTTCATCCTCCGCTATCGCCTCTCGACCGGCGAGGAGCGGCAGCAGCTTCATTGGATTGGGCTGTCATTGGTCATCGCTACGACATTTGCAGCGGTTGGCTCGGTGCTCTGGGACACGCTCGCGTTCGCCCCGGCGCTCCCCGCGCTCGCGCTGCTCGCATTACCCACCGGAATTGCCATCGCGGTATTGCGATACCGGCTCTACGACATCGACCGTGTCGTCTCTCGAACTCTCGTCTACGGCTGCCTGACGGTCGTCCTCGTCGGGGCGTATGTCGGCCTCGTGGTGCTCGGTCAGGCAGTCTTCTCGTCGTTTGTGGGCGGGTCGAATCTTGTGATCGCCGCCTCGACGCTGGTGGTCGCGGCGCTGTTCCTGCCGGTGCGCTCGCGGGTGCAGGGATTCGTCGACCGGCGCTTCTACCGCAGCCGCTACGACGCGCAGCGAACGATGGAAACGTTTGGCGCCCGACTCCGCGAGCAGGTCGAGCTCGACGGGTTGGTCACTGACCTCCGGGCCGTTGTCGCCGAGACCATGCAGCCGGCCCACACCTCCGTGTGGCTGC